>NZ_LZMI01000050.1:0-1069 GCF_001665475.1 Gordonia sp. 852002-51296_SCH5728562-b
GCAGTAGTGGGCGATGGAGTCGAGGATCTGGTCAGCGGTCTTGACCCACACGTAGGGGCGGGGGTTGTCGTTCCAGGTCTCGATCCATGCTCTGATGTCGGCGTTGAGTGCTCTCACGGTGCGGTGGGTGGAGCGTTGGAGTTTCTTGGTGGTTAGTTCGGCGAACCAGCGTTCGACGAGGTTCATCCAGGATGAGCTCGTCGGGGTGAAGTGGACAACGAATCGTGGGTGCGAGGTCAGCCATCGTTTGACCGCGGGCGTCTTGTGGGTGGAGGCGTTGTCCATGACCAGGTGGACGTCGAGCTCGTCGGGTACCTCGGCGTCGATCTTGCGGAGGAATCCGATGAATTCCGTTGCGCGATGCCGTGAGTGAAGCGAACCGATGACTTTTCCCGACGCGATGTCCAACGCCGCGTACAGGCTGGAGGTGCCGTTGCGCACGTAGTCGTGGCTGGCCCGTTGCGGGGTGCCCGGGAGCATGGGAAAGATCGGCTGGGTGCGATCGAGCGCTTGGATCTGGGTCTTCTCGTCAACGCAGAGCACCAGGGCACGTTCGGGTGGGTTCATGTAGAGCCCGACGACGTCGCGGACCTTCTCGGTGAACAGGGGATCTTTCGACAGCTTCCACGACTCCTGTTTGTGTGGAGCCAATCCGAACGCTCTCCATACACGCGACACGGTTGACTGTGACATGTCGAGATGCTCAGCCATCGACCGAGTCGACCAGTGTGTCGCATTCTTCGGAGTGGTCTCGAGAGTTGCGGTGATCAGGTCTTTGATCTGCTCGTCGCCGACGGTGCGAGGTCGCCCAGGCCGGGGTTCGTCGAGCAACCCCTCGCAGCGGTGCCCGACGAACCGGCCTCGCCAGCGCCGCACGGTACCTCGGTTGAGGCCGAGTCGTTGTGCCACTTCAGTATTCGAACCGCCATCAGCGGCGGCGAGAACGATTCGTGAGCGCATCGCCAAACCCGAGGCCGTCGTTCGCCGACGCGCCCACCCTTCGAGCTCACGGCGCTCGTCATCGGTCAGAACAATATCCACTGCTCGCGGACCCCGGGTTGCCATTCCC
>NZ_LZMI01000051.1:0-5930 GCF_001665475.1 Gordonia sp. 852002-51296_SCH5728562-b
CCGCCTGTGTTGGGGGTTTTTTTTATTAATGTTTTTTTTTTTTTTTTTTTTTTTTTTTTTTTTTTCTTATTTTTCAATCCTGGGGGCGTGTTCATTTTGTCCCGGGGGCGCCTTCGTTGACTCAGTGAGTCAGATCATCGATGAAATGAAATCACTTGATGATCTTGGTGACTCGACCCGCACCGACGGTGCGGCCACCCTCGCGGATGGCGAAGCGCAGGCCCTCGTCCATGGCGACAGGCTGGATGAGCTTGACGCTCATCTCGGTGTTGTCGCCCGGCATGACCATCTCGGTGCCCTCAGGGAGGGTAACGACGCCGGTCACGTCCGTGGTACGGAAGTAGAACTGCGGACGGTAGTTGTTGAAGAACGGGGTGTGACGCCCGCCCTCGTCCTTGGACAGGATGTACGCCTGGCCCTCGAACTCGGTGTGCGGGGTCGTGGTGCCCGGCTTCACGATGACCTGGCCACGCTCGACGTCCTCACGCTTGAGGCCGCGGAGCAGCAGACCGGCGTTGTCGCCTGCCTGAGCCGAATCGAGCAGCTTGTGGAACATCTCGATACCGGTGACCGTGGTCTTGGTCGACTTCTCGCGGATGCCGACGATCTCGACTTCCTCGTTCACCTTGACCTCGCCGCGCTCCACACGACCGGTGACCACGGTGCCGCGGCCGGTGATCGTGAAGACGTCCTCGACGGGCATCAGGAACGGCTTTTCGGTCTCGCGAACCGGATCCGGAATCGACTCGTCGACAGCGTCCATCAGGTCCTCGACGGACTTGACCCACTCGGCGTCGCCCTCGAGAGCCTTGAGCGCCGACACCTTGACAACCGGAGCGTCCTCGTCGAAGTCCTGGGCGGCCAGCAGTTCGCGGACCTCCATCTCGACGAGCTCGATGATCTCTTCGTCGTCGACCATGTCGGCCTTGTTCAGGGCGACCAGGATGTAAGGCACACCGACCTGGCGGGCCAGCAGCACGTGCTCACGGGTCTGCGGCATCGGGCCGTCAGTGGCGGCGACCACGAGGATCGCGCCGTCCATCTGAGCGGCACCGGTGATCATGTTCTTGATGTAGTCGGCGTGACCCGGGGCATCGACGTGCGCGTAGTGACGCTTCTCGGTCTCGTACTCGACGTGGGAGATGTTGATCGTGATACCACGAGCCTTCTCCTCCGGAGCCTTGTCGATCTCGTCGAAGGCAGATGCCTTGTTGAGCTCCGGATACTTGTCGTGCAGGACCTTGGTGATAGCCGCGGTCAGGGTGGTCTTGCCGTGGTCGACGTGACCGATGGTGCCGATGTTCACGTGCGGCTTGGTCCGCTCGAACTTCGCCTTCGCCACTTGTTTGTCCTCCTGGACTGTGTTGCTCTACTGGGCGGATCCCAGCAGGGGTTTTCTTTTACGTTGTCCGCGTCGTACGAACACCCGTATTGCGTGCCGTACGACGCGTGCGCCGTTGGCGCGGTCAAAGCCGGAGACCGGCCGGCGAATTACTCGCCGGTGGCCTTGGCGATGATCTCCTTCGACACGTTCGCCGGAACTTCGGCGTACGAGTCGAACACCATGGAGTAGTTAGCTCGGCCCTGGGTCCGCGACCGGAGGTCGCCGATGTAGCCGAACATCTCCGACAGCGGCACCTGTGCCTTGACGACACGTGCACCACTGCGCTCCTCCATGGCCTGGATCTGGCCACGGCGGGAGTTGAGGTCGCCGATCACGTCGCCCATGTAATCCTCAGGAGTCGTGACCTCGACGGCCATGATCGGCTCCAGGATGACCGGGCTCGCCATCTTCGCAGCTTCCTTGAGGGCTTGCGAACCGGCGATCTTGAAGGCCATTTCCGACGAGTCGACGTCGTGGTACTGGCCGTCGAGCAGCGTGACCTTCAAGTTGACCAGCGGGTAGCCGGCGAGGACACCGTACTGCATGGCATCCTGCGCACCGGCATCGACCGACGGAATGTACTCGCGCGGGACGCGACCACCGGTGACGGCGTTCACGAACTCGTAGGTCGCACCATCCTCGGCGTCCACAAGGGGCTCGAGCTTGATAATGACCTTCGCGAACTGGCCCGAACCGCCGGTCTGCTTCTTGTGCGTGTACTCGTGCTTCTCGACGGCCTTGCGGATCGTCTCGCGGTAGGCCACCTGGGGCTTGCCCACGTTGGCCTCGACCTTGAACTCGCGCTTCATACGGTCGACGAGGATGTCGAGGTGGAGCTCACCCATACCGCCGATGACGGTCTGGCCGGTCTCGTCGTCGAGCTGCACGGAGAACGTCGGGTCCTCTTCGGCGAGTTTCTGGATCGCGGTACCGAGCTTTTCCTGGTCGGACTTGGTCTTCGGCTCGATTGAGACGTTGATGACCGGATCCGGGAAGCTCATCGACTCGAGGACGATGGGCGCGCTCGGGTCACACAAGGTGTCGCCAGTGGTGGTGTCCTTCAGACCGATCATCGCGTAGATGTGGCCCGCGGTGGCGTCCTCGACCGGCATTTCCTTGTTGGCGTGCATCTGGAAAAGCTTGCCGATGCGCTCCTTCTTGCCCTTTGTCGCGTTGAGCACCTGGGTGCCCGCCGTGATGTGACCGGAGTACACACGGACGAACGTCAGCTTGCCGAAGAACGGATGCGCCGCGATCTTGAACGCGAGTGCAGAGAACGGCTCGTCTGCGCTGGGCTTACGAGAGAGGATCTCCTCTTCGTTGCCAACGGCGTGACCCTCGACGCTCGGCACGTCCAGCGGGGACGGCAGGTAGTCGATGATCGCATCGAGCATCGGCTGAACGCCCTTGTTCTTGAAGGCCGAACCGCAGATGACCGGGTAGTACTCACGCGCGATCGTCAGCTTGCGGATGGCTCCCTTGATCTCCTCGACCGAGAGCTCTTCGCCACCGAAGTACTTCTCCAGCAAGGACTCGTCGCTCTCGGCGACGATCTCTAGCAGCTTCTCGCGATACTCGGCAGCCTGATCGACGAGGTCAGCAGGGATCTCCTCGATGGTCGGCTCTGCACCGATCTCGACGGTGCCGCGCCAGGTGATCGCCTTCTGCTCGATCAGGTCGACGACGCCGTCGAAGTTGTCCTCGGCGCCGATCGGAAGCTGCAGAACCAGCGGCTTCGCGCCGAGGCGCTCCTCGATGGTGCGCACGGTGAAGAAGAAGTCGGCACCGAGCTTGTCCATCTTGTTGACGAAGCAGATACGCGGGACGTCGTACTTCTCCGCCTGCCGCCAGACCTGCTCGGACTGCGGCTCAACGCCTTCCTTGCCGTCGAAAACGGCAACGGCACCGTCGAGCACGCGCAAGCTGCGCTCGACCTCGACCGTGAAGTCGACGTGGCCGGGGGTGTCGATGATGTTGATCTGGTTGCCGTTCCAGAAGCACGTCACGGCGGCGGAGGTGATGGTGATCCCCCGCTCCTTCTCCTGCTCCATCCAGTCGGTGGTCGAAGCACCGTCGTGGGTTTCACCGATCTTGTAGTTCACACCGGTGTAGAAGAGGATTCGCTCGGTCGCGGTGGTCTTGCCGGCATCGATGTGGGCCATGATGCCGATGTTGCGAACCTTTTTCAGGTCGCTGAGCACTTCCTGTGCCATTCCGTTCCCTTCGGGAAATCTTGGGACTAAAGGCTGTTTTGTTTCTAGCCGCGGCTGCGCAGCCCACCCTCGCAAGCTCGGGTGGACTGGCCGCTCTTCGCTCTGCTCCGAGCGGCCAGTGCCCGTGGGCGGTTACGTCACCAGCGGTAGTGCGCGAACGCCCGGTTGGCTTCTGCCATCTTGTGGGTGTCCTCGCGACGCTTGACCGAAGCGCCGAGGCCGTTGGAGGCGTCGAGCAGCTCGTTGGCCAGGCGCTCGACCATGGTCTTCTCACGACGCTGGCGACTGAAGGTCACCAGCCAACGCAGTGCGAGGGTGTTGGCGCGGTTCGGCTTGACCTCGACGGGCACCTGGTAGGTGGCACCGCCGACGCGGCGGCTCTTGACCTCGAGGGTCGGCTTGACGTTGTCGAGCGCGCGCTTGAGGGTGACGACCGGATCGGTACCGGTCTTCTCACGAGCCTGCTCGAGGGCCTGGTAGACGATGCGCTCGGCAGTCGACTTCTTGCCGTCGAGGAGGATCTTGTTCACGAGCTGGGTGACCAGCGTCGAGCCGTAGACCGGGTCGTTGACGAGGGGGCGCTTGGGTGCGGGTCCTTTACGTGGCATCGCTTATCAGCTTCCCTTCTTGGCGCCGTAGCGGCTGCGAGCCTGCTTGCGGTCCTTGACACCCTGGGTGTCGAGCGAGCCGCGGATGATGCGGTAGCGAACACCGGGGAGGTCCTTCACACGACCGCCGCGCACGAGCACCATCGAGTGCTCCTGGAGGTTGTGGCCTTCACCCGGGATGTAAGCGGTGACCTCGACGGAGCTCGTCAGGCGCACGCGGGCAACCTTACGGAGCGCGGAGTTCGGCTTCTTCGGGGTGGTGGTGTAGACGCGGGTGCACACGCCGCGACGCTGCGGGCTTCCCTTGAGGGCCGCCGTCTTCTTCTTGGCGGTCTTGTCGTGGCGGCCCTTGCGGACCAGTTGGTTAATCGTTGGCACTTGTGAGTTTCATTCCTCTGTAGTCGTCGTGTCGTGGTTTGTGCTCCGGGCAAACACTCAGAGCGGATAAATCCGATTCTGGTTGCTTCCACAACTCGCCCCACCGGCACTTCTGTGCTGGTCAGTACAGTTATCGCCACCCCGAGGTCGGGCGTGTCAAGCACCCGACAGCGGACTGGCTTGGCGTCGTCCGGCGCGCCTGGCTCGTGCCGAGGCCTTCTCTGAGAGAGAATGATCTCGATCCGATCGCCACCGGTGCCCCGGCGAGGGCATGCGGACGTTGCCCGGGCAGCCGGGCACCGACGATCCACTCTACCGACCTGATTTCCACAGGTCAAAAAACGGATCCACAGCCCTACCTGCAGCTCTCAAGCAGCTGAACAGACGGTGGCGTATACGGGTTTGCAACGAGAGTCGACGACGTCTTGTTCCCTGCATCGTCGCTGGTAGGCCCCGATACGCGCGGTTGCACCGACGATCAGTGCGCGAGAAGCACCTTCAGCAACACCACCACCGCGGCAAGTGCAGCCGTGCCGATGCCCGCGACGATCACCTTCACGCTGACCTCGTTTCCGCGCACACGCTCGACGACGATCGGCACGCTCGCGATACGCAGCACCACGACCGCTCCCGCGATCCCGTGCGCCCACGCCGTCGGCAACACGTCGGCCCAACCGAGCGCCAGTGCGATCGCGGGAAGTATCGCCGAGGAGATGATGGGCGTCGCATCGCGCAGCTCGTGTCGCACGTGCCTCCGCGCGGCGTCGCCTGGTCGCTCGGGCTTGGGGGTGTGGGCGTTGGGTTCGGGGTCGCGGGGTTCCAGGGCGTCGGGTTCAGCGGCGTCTGGTTCCGGGGCGTCGGGGGCGTCAAGGTGATCAGACTGCGACTCGTCGGCCTGTGTGTCGTGACCGTGTGCCTCCGGGATGCTGCTGCCCGCGACCAGGTCGGCGAAGACGTGGGCGATGTAGGTCGTCAGACCGGTCCCGAGCACCAGCCAGACCGCTTCGCCGTTCTCGACCGCGTGAGCCGACGCCGTCACCAGCGCCGCGAGCACCATGATGTTCCCGTAGACGTACGCCGACAGTCTCGACGCCGCACGTCGAGGCGGAAGCGGATCTCCTCGACGCCTGGTAAGGATTCCGCGCCACTCGGCGCGCGGGGTGCGTCGGGTCGGCCGGGCCTGCGAGGTCATGGCCCGATGCTGTCACGCCGCAGCAACCACGGACGCAAGTAGACGGATGCGGGGCAAAATTCGCGTCAGCGACCTTTCCCCTACTTTCCGCACGGCCAGACACCGCCGCGCCCTCGCGCTGATCAAGCCCCACCCCGCCGATCGAGCCCCCCCCA
>NZ_LZMI01000052.1:0-543 GCF_001665475.1 Gordonia sp. 852002-51296_SCH5728562-b
CATGTCAGAACGTATGGCGTGCAGGGTAGTTGGGCTTTCCCGTTCCGCCTATCGACGGCTGCCGCAAGCGCACACCCCGGCCGATCCGGACGCCGCACTGCGCGAGCAGCTACGCACGTATGCCCGCAAGAACCCCCGGCACGGGTTCCGGCGCGCGTGGGCGCACCTGCGCTTCGACGACGGCATCGAGATCAACAAGAAGAAAGTGCATCGGTTGTGGAAGGAGGAGGGCCTGCAAGTGCGGCGTGCTCCGCGCCGCAAACGGGTCGGCCAATCGTCGGTGCCGGTCGTGGTCGCGGACGCACCGAAAGTGGTGTGGGCGTTGGACTTTCAGTTCGATTCCTCTGTCGACGGTAAGACGATAAAGATCGCGTCGATGGTGGACGAGCACACCCGGCTATCGCTGCTGAACATCGTGGACCGCTCGATCACCGCCGAACGGCTGATCGAGGAGTTGGAGAAGACTTTCGCGATCTGGGGTGGCCCGCCCATGGTGCTGCGCATGGACAACGGCCCTGAGTTCATCTCAGAAGCCCTGCGCGA
>NZ_LZMI01000053.1:0-837 GCF_001665475.1 Gordonia sp. 852002-51296_SCH5728562-b
GAATTCGAGACCATCATCAACCACGAGGCCCCTCAGGCCGCGTGACTAACCCTGTCACCTATCCGTGCACCAGGCCCGTCCTACTTCTCGGAGTCAGGCGGCGACGACCTGGTGAGGCACGCATCTGCGGCGTACGACCTGAGCATCCTTGCTCTTATCGACAACTATCTGGATGACGAAGGGCCGGGTGTTGGGTGTCGGCTTCGTTACTGTCGGGCGACGTTGAGATCCAAGGCGAGTCCAGTGATTCGGCGTGGCCATCCGGCGATCATGAGCCAATGGAACGAAGGTTGTTCGGCCCGGATGAACTTGACGAAGTTCTGAATGATGTTCGGTGGAAAAGCCATCATGCCCGGGCGCACTGGTTCTGGCGTGTCGAGTGTGACCAGGAGGGTGAGGTCGATTCGGGCGAGGCAGTCTGGGTCGTTGAGTACTTTGATCGACCTATTCCCGATGACCCCATATTCGATGAGCCTGACGAGTACGACCGTTTCGTTGCGGGCATTTGGAACCCGTGGCCAATTACTCCGCGAACTCGATTCGTGCTGTGGCAAGCCATGGCTATTCTTAGCTCGACCCTGGAACTGGAACTTGGCGTCTGGGATGGCACCAACGCAGCTTCGAACTCATCACATGTCATCGGGGAATTCCCGCGGTCAGTGCAATCTCAACAGCGTGACTGGTGGGTGCAGATGCTTCGATCCGGCGAGCGACTCGTCGAGGCATTACGCACCGGCGAGTCGTGGAATCCGCGCACGCCGAGATATTGTCAAGACCTGTGGATGAGCGGTTTTCAGGCGGCCTCCTGGGTGCCTGAGGTGGCGTCGGGTTCGACGA
>NZ_LZMI01000054.1:0-120133 GCF_001665475.1 Gordonia sp. 852002-51296_SCH5728562-b
TCCCATTCTGTCACTCAGACAGGGCATTTCGTCTATCCCTCACCGCCCAAACGAATACGAATCGGTGGATCGAGGCTTAGCTTCCGCCGGCCGCGCCGACTCGGGCTCGTACGGCTGAGCGTTGCCCATCTTGTTGTACTCACTACAGCCTTGGCAGTACAGACGCTTTCTCGCCACAAGCGGCGCAACGACGCCAGGAACACCGAACGTCGCCACACCCGCCGTCAACCCGATGACCTTCGCTCGACGAGTCCGCTTCTCCGAGAAGTTCCGACCACCACACTTCCAGCAACGGAAGTTGCCATCAGCATCCACCCGAATGTCCTCCATCGTCTGAAGGTACGACCGAACCGAACTGCAGCACCGCAACATACCCAGCTTTCAACTGATCAGACGACCGACCACCCCGCCCCGGTGGCCCCTTCCCGACCCCACAGCCACCCCCGAAAAGGACTCGTCGAGGAACTGTCCGAGCATGTGCGCATCCACTCCCCCTGCACTGACCCCGACCGATGGTTATGGGCCAATGTGAAGGGACCGTGGACGGCCGACATTGTGGAACCGAGGTTCGCTCGGCTACGCGAGAAGGTCGGCCTCCAGTACACGTTGCACGATCTGCGCCACTTCTACGCGAGCGGCCTGATTGCGGCCGGATGCGATGTGGTGACGGTGCAGCGGGCGATGGGCCACAAGGACGCCACCACCACGCTGAACACCTACTCGCACCTGTGGCCCAAAGCCGAGGACCGGACCCGCAAGGCGTCCGCAGCGATGTTTCGATGAATCTACTGCGGACGAGTGAATCTGCGAATGGCCCTGACCAGGGCTAACGCGGCTTGTACCCGCTCACCACGACGTTGTAGAAGAACTTCGGCGGCACGACCTTGCGCAGCACGTTCTCGTCGAGCCAGGTCATGCGCTTCCACCCGCCGAAGGCGAATCCGGCCCAGCCCCAACCGAGCTTCTCCGACGGCACGGCGGCCTCGAAGGTACGCACGGGCCAGCCGAGCATCGCGGCGGCCAACTCCTCGGTCGCGGTCTCGACCCGGTCGGCCCCCGCCGAACGCGCGATGTCGGCCAACTCGTCGGGATCGAAGGTGTGGATGTCGACAACGGCCTCGAGAGCCGCCGCGCGCGACGACTCGTCGAGCTCCTCCTGCGGTCGACGCCACGCCTTGAGCGGCCCTAACTTGGTGACGTGGGTGGTGGCCCACCAGGTTGCCCGGCTCATCCACCGCGCGTAGAAGTCGCCGATCGTCGACGGCTCGCCCGCGAACACAAAACGCCCGCCCGGCTTGAGCACACGGAGCACTTCACTCAACGCCTGCTCGACGTCGGGGATGTGATGCAGCACCGCGTGGCCGACGACGAGGTCGAAGGTGTTGTCGTCGTAGGGAATCCGCTCGGCGTCGGCAACCCGGCCGTCGACGTCGAGGCCGAGGTTCTCCGCGTTGCGCAGCGCGACCTTGACCATTCCCGGCGACAGATCGGTGACCGAGCCCTTCTTCGCGACACCGGACTGCAACAGGTTGAGCAAGAAGAATCCTGTGCCACAACCGAGTTCCATTGCCCGCTCGTAGGGCAGCGACTCGTCGGCGGCCACGGCGTCGAACCTGCCGCGCGCGTAGTCGATGCACCGTTCGTCGAAGCTGATCGACCACTTCTCGTCGTAGGTCTCGGCTTCCCAGTCGTGGTAGAGCACCTGCGCGAGCTTGGTGTCTTCGAGCGCGGCCTTGACCTGCTCCTCGGTGGCATGCGGATTGGGTGCTGGATCGACGTGATCTGTTGCCGACTCGTTCTCCGTGGTCGTCATGTCTCCTACTTTCGCCCTGTTCTGTGTCGTCGCACCAGCCGTGTGTCGTCGCGACTGCCGTGGCCGACAGCGGGTCCCTACCCGCCGGTAACGACACGTTGCCGTTGAACCCTACCCGCCGTCGGGAGGAGGTTCCGTGGTCACTTCCCGGTGAACTGTGCCTTGCCCGGCCCGTTGGCGATGAACGAATCCATGCCGATCTTGCGATCGTCGGTTCCGAAGAGCGACGCGAACTGCTGTTCCTCGATCTTCAAACCGGTCTCCAGGTCGACGCCGAGCCCCTGGTCGACCGACTTCTTTGCCGCCGCCAGCGCCAGGCTCGCGGCGTTGCGGAACTGCCCGGCCCACGCCAGTGCGGCGTTGTAGACCTCGTCGGGTGCGACGACCTCGTCGACCAGACCGATCCTCAGCGCTTCCTCTGCCCCCACGAAGCGGCCGGTGAAGATCATGTCCTTGGCCTTGGCGGGGCCGACCAGACGCGCCAGCCGCTGCGTGCCTCCACCTCCGGGGATCACGCCGAGAAGCGCCTCAGGGACGCCGAGCTTCGCGTTGTCGCCCGCGATACGACGGTCGGCGCCGAGCGCCACCTCGAGTCCGCCACCGAGTGCGTATCCGGTGATCGCGGCGACGGTCGGCTTGGGGATCTCGGAGATCGATCCGAGCGCACGCTGCAGGCGACCGGCCACCTTCGACATCTCGGCGAACGTCATATCGGTCATCTCTTTGATGTCGGCGCCTGCCGCCAGCACCTTGGGTCCGCCGTAGACGACGACGGCCTTGATGTCGGCACGGTCGGTCGCCTCGCGCGCCGCCGCCTCCAACTCGGTCTGGACCTGCCGGTTCAGCGCGTTCATCGGCGGACGGTTGAGCAGGATCGTTCCCACTCCTGGATGGTCGTCAGAGGTCTCGAGAGTCACGAACTCAGGCATGTGTCGAAGGCTACCGTCCAGCGACGCCCAGCCGTGATGTGGGCCACCGCCGAGACCCCGACGACCTACAGTTGGTGCATGGCATCTTCGCCGTCCTCGAAGTCGTCGGCCGGCGAACCCGTCGAACTGTCCGTCGGTGAACGGACGATCCGACTCTCGAGTCCAGACCGGATCTACTTCTCCGAACGCGGCGAGACCAAACGCGACCTCGCCGACTACTACATCTCGGTCGGCGACGGCATCGTGCGGGCGCTGCGCAACCGGCCGTGCATGTTGCACAGATTTCCCAAGGGCGTCGACGGCAAGAAGGTCCACCAGAAGCGGGTACCCGCGGGCGCCCCGGACTGGCTGAAGACCACAGAGATCTACTTCCCGCGCTTCGGTCGCACCGCCGACGAGCTCTGTGTGACCGAACTGGGCAGCGTCATCTGGGCGGTGCAGATGTCGACGGTCGAGTTCCATCCGTGGAACTCGCGCTGCTCGAATCCCGAGCTGCCCGACGAATGGCGCATCGACCTCGACCCGATGCCGGAGTGCACCTTCGATCGCGTGCAGCGGGTGGCCCACGTCGCGCACGAGGTGCTCGACGAACTCGGTGTGCGCGGCTTCCCCAAGACGTCCGGCGGACGCGGCATGCACATCTACGTACGAATCGAACCGGAGTGGAGCTTCAACCAATTGCGCCGCGCCGCATTGGCTTTCGCACGCGAGGTCGAGCGTCGAGCACCTGACGAGGTCACCACGACGTGGTGGCGCAAGGACCGCGACCCCGCTGCTCTGTTCGTCGATTACAACCAGAACACGCGTGACCACACGATGGCCGCGGCCTACTCGGTACGAGGCAATCCACGCGCAACGGTCTCGGCGCCGATCCTGTGGTCGGAGGTCGACGACGTCGCGCCCGACGACTTCACCATCGCGACAATGCCCGCGCGCTTCGCCGAACTCGGCGACCTGCACGCGGAGATCGACGACGTCGCCTACCGCATCGACACCCTGCTGGAGTGGGCCGATCGAGACGAGACCGGCACCGACGACCCGGACGTCGTCGACCTCGACCGCTGACGAACCCGCACGCAGCAGGTTCAGGCAGTAGCCCTCAGAGCGTGATGTCGGGGATGGGTTGGTCGGCGAGCGTCGCCATGTATGCGTCGGAACCGGAGAAGCTCAAGCCGCTCAGCCCATGCCCAGCGCTCACCTCTGGTTCGATCGCCTCGATCGTGCGCTCTGCGGCGAGCAGCTCGTCGACGGTGTCGAACCGGGCGACCTCGGTCAGCTGAGACCAGGTCGGCGGCAGGAGGAAATGCTTGCCATCAGACCAGGCCGCGAGAGCGTCGGCCGCGCCGGCCCACCGCGCGACGTCGGCCTCCGACGTCGCGTCGTCGGCAATCTGGCCCTCAGGCATGGCCGCGAGGAAGAAGCGGGTGTCGTAGCGTCGCTTCTCGTTCTTCGGCGTGATCCAGTGCGCGAGCGGACGCAACAGGTCGGCACGCAGCGTGAGGTCGTGGGCGCGGAGGAACTCGGCAAACGAGATCGTCTTGTCGACCAGCCTGCGGCGTTCGTCGCCCAGCGTCGCCGGGTCGGCGAACGAGCCGTCGGGCCGCGACGCGAGCAGCACACCGCACTCCTCGAACGTCTCGCGGACCGCCGCACAGACCAGGGCCTGGGCGAGCTCTTCCGTGGTGCCCAACTGCTGTGCCCACCAGGCCGCGTCGGGGCCGGTCCACGCGAGATCGGCGTCGGCATCACGAGGGTCGACGCCGCCACCGGGAAAGACCGTCATCCCACCGGCGAACGCCATCTGCTTGACCCGACGCTGCAGAAAGACCTCGATACCGCCGTCGGCGTCGCGCGCCAGCACGACCGTCGCGGCATCACGCAATGGCGCGACGGTCTCCGCGTGGGCTGTCGCGGCGTCTGTATCGGTCATGTCGATCTCCTGCTCTGTGCCGAACGGGTACGGCCAACTCCTACGTGGGCCACCACCTGTGGTCCGCGTCACCGAATCGACACTATCGCTGCTACCCGGCGGCCCGTCGATGGGATCCGGCACGACGCGAACGACGCGCGAAGAAGCGGGAGCCGTCCTTGGTCAGCGTGATCTGCTGACGGAACGTGTCGGAGAGGTTCTTGCTCGTCAGCACGTCGCCGAGGAGGCCCTGCGCGACGACGCCGCCTTCCGAGAGCAGCATCGCGTGGGTAAAGCCGGGCGGGATCTCCTCGACGTGGTGGGTGATGAGCACGGTGGCTGGCGCGTCGGGGTCCTGCGCGAGAATCGACAGCCGGTCGACGAGCTCCTCACGACCGCCGAGGTCGAGGCCTGCTGCGGGTTCGTCGAGGAGCAGCAGCTCGGGGTCGGTCATCAACGCGCGGGCGATCAACACGCGCTTCCGCTCACCCTCCGACAGCGTGCCGAATCTCCGGTCGGCGAGATGTTCAGCGCCCATCGACTCCAGCGATTCGACGGCCTGCGCGCGATCGACGTCGTCGTAGTCCTCACGCCACCGACCGATCACCGAATAGCCCGCCGAGATCACGACGTCGCTGACGACCTCGTCGTCGGGAACCCTGTCCGCCAGGCCGGGACTGCTCACTCCGATGCGCGTCGACAACTCGCGCACCTCGACTCGGCCGAGTGGCTCGTTGAGCAGAAACGCGGTGCCCGACGTCGGATGCAGTTCGGCGGCAGCCATGCGCAACAACGACGTCTTGCCCGCACCGTTGGGGCCGATGATCACCCAGCGCTCGTCGAGCTCGACCTGCCATGTGATCGGCCCGACAAGCGTCTTTCCACCGCGCACGAGTGTGACGTCACGAAAATCGACGAGCAGGTCCGGGTCCGAGGATGCAGTGTCACTCACCCGTCCCATCGTGCCCTACCGGGCGGCCTCACGGATGCTCGGACGCGACACTTCGCGTCGACGTTTTTGTCGACGTGTTCGCCCACACCGAAACGGCCCCGGAACGGGAATACCTTCGACGCCACGCTCCTTGCCCTAGGTATGCCCGTTGATCTCTCCATCCTCGACCTCGCCCAGGTCGGTCGCAACGAAACCGTCGCCCAATCCCTGGCCGCCTCAACAGAAATGGCCACCAAAGCCGAGCTCTGGGGCTACCGGCGAATCTGGTACGCAGAACACCACAACATGCGCTCGATCGCGTCGTCGGCGCCTGCCGTTCTCATCGCACATGTCGCGGCACACACCTCGACAATCCGCCTCGGCGCCGGCGGAGTGATGCTCCCCAACCACGCGCCGCTGACGATCGCCGAGCAGTACGGCACCCTTGCCGAGCTGCACCCCGGCCGCATCGATCTGGGTCTCGGTCGAGCCCCCGGCAGCGACCAGCAGACCTTCACCGCACTGCGTCGGGACATGGCATCGGCCGACCGCTTCCCGTCCGACGTCCTCGAACTGCAGGGGTACCTGCGCGGTGAGTCTCGCATTCCCGGAGTCGGGGCGACGCCCGGCGCGGGCACCGACGTCCCGCTCTACATCCTCGGTTCGTCGTTGTTCGGGGCACAACTCGCCGCCGCGCTCGGACTGCCCTATGCCTTCGCATCGCACTTCGCTCCGCAGGCACTAGAAGAAGCCGTCGCGCTCTACCGCGACCAATTCCAGCCATCCGAGGCACTCGCCGAGCCGTATGTCATCGCGGGCGTCTGCGTGATTGCCGACGACGATCCGGATGTCGCGGCAGCGCAGCTCCGCCAGGCCAAGCGCCAGCGAGTGACCGCACTCCTCGGTCGCGGTGGCCGGCAGTTCACCGACGACGAGGCCGACGCGATCCTCGAGATGCCACAGGGCAGGCAGATCGACTCGATGCTGACCTATGCGGGCGTCGGCACCCCCGCGGAGGTCCGCGACTACCTCGACTGGTTTGCCGGGCACGCCAACGCCGACGAACTCATCGTCGCGTCGATCGCTCCCGACCGCGACGTGTGGCTGAGCACGCTCGGTCACCTCGCTCCCGCGGTGCAGCCCTCCACGCAGCCGGTTTGATCGATCGCACGTTTTGGTCATACACATCGTCGTTCTATGTATGATCAACCTCATCATGCCGAGGCCGCGTCGGGCTCGGCAGGCGATGAGGAGCCAGGATGTCCGACCTCAAGGTCCGCAGAGTCAAGTTCGACCTCGCCGGCGACGACATCCCATTCAACTGGCACCCACAGCGACCCGCCTTCGCGATGCAGTGCAACGTCGTGTCGTTCTTCGCGCCCGGCTTCGAGAAGCTGATCGTGCAGTCGACACGCGAAGCACTGCCGTTGATGCGAGACCCGGAGATGGTCGACGAGGCGACCGACTACATCAAGCAGGAGGGCCAGCACACGGCTGCCCACCTGGCCCATCTCCGGGCGCTGATACGTCGGTGGCCCGGACTCAAACACACGATGGACGAGGTCATCGCGTCTTACGACCGGTTGCTCGCGACCAAGCCACTCGCTTGGCGTCTGGCCTACGCCGCGGTGGTGGAGGCGACCTTCACGCCCTACTTCCGCGTGTTTCTCGACCACGACGACAAGCTCTTCGAACCCGGTGATGAGCGCATTTCGTCGCTATTCATCTGGCACTTCGTCGAGGAGATGGAGCATCGGAGCTCAGCGCTGAGGGTGTACGACGCCGTCCACGACAGTTATCCCTACCGGCTCAAGACCATCGCGGGCGTGGTCAAGCATTTGAACGAGATGCTGAAGATCGTCGGAGACGGCTTCCGTGAGCACGTACCCGTCGGTGAGGGCGGTGAGTTCGCCGACCTGGTCCCGGCCGGGGTCACGTTGCGGTCGATGGCCGCCGTGTGGCGGTTCAATCGGACGCACGCGGAGTACGACACGACCTACGCCGAGGTACCGCTGCGCGAGATGATCGAGATGTTCGTCGGACTCGTGCGGTCACAGGCACCCGACCACGATCCGCTCTACGAGCGACTCCCCGACTTCGCAGCCCGCTGGTTTCGACGCTACGACGAGGACCCACGAGCGGCCGCCCGCTGGTACTCGGTCGGCGTCGGCGAGATCGCCAAGCGCGTACCCGACGGCCAGGGCGACGTCGTCGACGCGACGTCCACGACGTGAACCGGCGCTTATCGACGCGGTTCGAGTAGCGCGAAATCCGCGAAGTCGAACCCCGGTGCGACGACGCAACTGACGAGCGACGCCTCGTCGCCGACTGCACGCGCGCGTTGCCAATGCCCTGGCGGGACAAGGACTTGCGGACGCTGTCCCGACCCCACGTCGGGTCCGACGACCACGGTCTCGACGTCGTTCGGCGCTTCCCCGTCACCGCCGAGGTCGAGTTCCACCGGGGCGCCGCGATGGAAGAGCCACATCTCCGCACCGCGCACCGTATGCCACGACGACTGCTCGCCCGGAAGCAACACGAAGTAGATCGCGGTCGCAGCCACGCGCGTACCCTCATATCCGGAAGGCAGTGCGCCACAAGGAATCTCGACGCCGCTTCGCCAGGTCTCGCGATACCAACCACCCTCGGGGTGGGGCTGCAGGTCGAGTGAACGTGCCCAGTCGGGTAGTCGGGACGCCTCGCTCACTTGTCGACCACCTCCGCGATCACGGTCACCGACCCGGGCGCGATCTCGGTGAAGCCGGCGTCACGCACCGCAACGGCTTGCTGCTGAGCGTCGGCGGCGAGCAGTTCCTTCCACCGATCTCGATCGGCGAGGCACACCGACAGTGGACACCCGGCGTCACGCCATGCACGAGCCGACGGCTCGTCGAGAAGCTTGACGGCGAGCATCGCCCCGTGGCCGACCTGCGCTGCGAGCTTGCCGACGGTCATCTCGAGGTCGGGATTCACCCAGAGGCATACGCCCCCGCCCGCAGGCGTCGACGGCAACGACCCGTCGACGTCGGTGCCGCCGATCTGCAGGCGAGAAATACGACGGTCGACGTCGCCGACACGTCCGGGAACGAACGCCCGCGCCTGCGCGTCGCCCTCAGTGGCCGTGACACCCCACACCTCTTGTGCCGCAAGCCAATGCGTCCCTCGTGCACGGCGCGCAATCTTGCGGATGCGCGCATCGCACCACGCCGTCATCGGCTCCGACCACGGGCCGTCCGCGCCGGATCGGTCGTCGAGACAGAGCAAGGCAACCGACCGCGCTGCCGCGGTGAGCAACTCGGTGCGGTCGGGTGGGTCGGACTTCTCGATCCGCAACACCATCTGCATCGCGAGCACGTCGGCGGGGTCGTCGGGATCATCGGCGCCGCCGACATAGTCGACGAGACGTCGATAGGCGTCGTCGAAGGGATCGACGCCGGACTCCGTAGACGTCATGGCAACGAGACGCGCCGCAACGTTCCATCCGCGGCGTCGGCGGCCTCGATCTCATCGCGGGTCACGCCGAGGATGAACAGCACCGCGTCGAGGAACGGGTGGTTGAGCGCGGCGTCGGCGACCTCACGAAGCGCGGGTTTGGCGTTGAAGGCGATCCCGAGGCCCGCGACCGAGAGCATGTCGATGTCGTTGGCTCCGTCGCCGACGGCGATCGTCTGTTCCATCGGCACTCCGACCTGGTCGGCGAACGCGCGCAGCGCCCGCGCTTTACCGGGCCGGTCGATGATTTCTCCGATGACCCGACCTGTCAGGCGGCCGTCGACGACTTCGAGGGTGTTGGCACGGACGAAGTCGAGTTCGAGGTCGTGCGCGAGACCGTCGATCACCTGTCGGAACCCACCGGACACCACACCACAGCGGTATCCGAGGCGGTGCAGCGTGCGGATCGTGGTGCGCGCGCCAGGAGTCAGTTGCAGCGATCCGGCAACCTCGTCGAGGACCCGCGCATCGAGACCCTCGAGCGCCGCGACGCGTTCACGGAGCGATTCGGCGAAGTCGAGTTCGCCACGCATCGCGGCTTCCGTCACCGCGGCGACCTCGGCCTCGCGACCCGCGTGTGCGGCGAGCATCTCGATGACCTCGCCCTGGATGAGCGTCGAGTCGACGTCGAAGACCACAAGCCGCTTGGCGCGGCGTGCGAGTCCGCCCCGCTCGATCGCGATGTCGACCCCGTGCTTGGCCGCCACGCCTGCCAGACCCTTGCGGAGGTCGGCGTCGGCTGCGACGCTGTTGCGTCCACCGACGCTGACCATCAATTCGAGTCCGGTCACCGGGTAGTCGGCGACGCCCCGGATCGAGTCGATGTTCCCGCCCTGGCCTGCCAGCTCGGCTGCGACCGCGCGGAAAGCCTTGGCCGTCACCGGACTGCCGAGCAACACCACCGCGTGAGTCGACGGACGGTGGCCGGCAGGCGTGCCGCCGACCTCGACGATCACGTCCATGCCGATCGACCCCATCGCCTGCTCGACGATGTCCTGAACTTCTTCGGGGTCGGTGCCGACCGAGACCATCACGCCGAGGGTCAGGCGGTCGTTGATGACGACCTGCTCAACGTCGAGCAGGCTCACCTGCTGCGCCGCGAGTGCGCCCATGAGGACCGAGGTGACGCCCGGCTTGTCCGGGCCGGTGACCGTGATCAGGACCGGTGTGGATTGCTCCATCGAGGCGATGTGAGGACCGCGATCAGCGGTCGCGGTCGCCGGATGCCTCGTGGCTGCCGGTGGTCAGCGGATCGCGACGCACATCCTCGGCCACCCTGCTCTCATGCCCGTGGCCGCCACCGACGTGCGCTTCTTCACGCATTCGATCGACCATGTGCGGGTAATGCAGTTCGAACGCAGGACGCTCGGAGCGAATGCGGGGAAGCTCGGTGAAGTTGTGGCGCGGCGGCGGGCAACTGGTCGCCCACTCGAGCGAGTTGCCGAAGCCCCACGGATCGTCGACGGTCACGACCTCGCCGTAGCGGTAGCTCTTGAAGACGTTCCACAGGAACGGCAGCGTCGACAGACCGAGGATGAACGCACCGACCGTCGAGATCTCGTTCAGGCGGGTGAACCCGTCGGACGGGAGGTAGTCGGCGTAGCGACGCGGCATGCCTTCGTTACCCAGCCAGTGCTGCACCAGGAACGTCGTGTGGAAACCGATGAACGTCAGCCAGAAGTGCCACTTGCCGAGTCGCTCGTCGAGCATGCGTCCGGTCATCTTGGGGAACCAGAAGTAGATTCCCGCGTAGGTGGCGAACACGATCGTGCCGAACAACACGTAGTGGAAGTGCGCGACGACGAAGTAGCTGTCGGAGAGGTGGAAGTCCAGCGGCGGGCTGGCCAGCAGAACGCCGGTGAGACCACCGAAGAGGAACGTCACGATGAAGCCAACAGAGAAGAGCATCGGCGTCTCGAACGTGATGTTTCCCTTCCACATCGTGCCTATCCAGTTGAAGAATTTCACACCGGTCGGCACCGCGATCAGGAACGTCATGAAGGAGAAGAACGGCAGCAGAACCGCGCCCGTCACGTACATGTGGTGCGCCCACACAGCCACCGACAGCGCAGCGATAGCCAGCGTTGCGTACACCAGACCGGAGTAACCGAAGATCGGCTTACGGCTGAAGACAGGGAACACCTCGGACACGATGCCGAAGAACGGCAGCGCGATGACGTACACCTCGGGGTGTCCGAAGAACCAGAAGAGGTGCTGCCAGAGGATCACACCACCGTTGGCGGGGTCGTAGAGATGCGCGCCGAATTGTCGATCGACCTCGAGGCCGAGCAGCGCAGCGGTCAGCAGCGGGAAGATCAGCAGGATCAGGACGCTGGTCACCAGGATGTTCCAGGTGAAGATCGGCATGCGGAACATCGTCATGCCGGGGGCACGCAGACAGACGACAGTCGTGACCATGTTGACCGCACCGAGGATGGTGCCGAGACCCGACACACCGAGACCCATGATCCACAGGTCGGCGCCGACGCCGGGCGAGTGCACCGCGTCGGTCAGCGGCGTGTAGGCGGTCCAGCCGAAGTCGGCGGCACCGCCGGGGGTCAGGAAGCCACCGATCGCGACGGTCGACCCGAACACGAACAGCCAGAAGCCGAACGCGTTCAGACGCGGGAACGCGACGTCGGGCGAACCGATCTGCAGCGGAAGGACGAAGTTGGCGAAGCCGATGACGATCGGTGTCGCGTACATCAGGAGCATCACGGTGCCGTGCATCGTGAAGAGCTGGTTGAACTGCTCCGTCGACAGGAACTGCATGCCCGGATGAGCCAACTCGGCGCGCATGAGCAGCGCCATCAGGCCACCGATCAGGAAGAACGCGAAGCAGGCGGTGATGTACATCATGCCGATCAACTTGTGATCGGTCGTGGTGATCAGCTTGTAGATGAAAGAACCCTTGGGCTGATAGCGCGCAGGGTACGGGCGCGCTGGCACAACCTGGGTTGTGGGCTGGTCTACCGCGGTCACAGATCCTCCTCTAACCGACCGTGAGCTCGGGACGGCAACGAACGAAAAACTACCGCTGGCAATGACACACCGAGCGCTGGTTACCGATCGTAGCCCCTTCGCCCCGGCTGGGCCGAGTGGGTCCTACGATCTGTCGTACAAATTCTCCGGTACAGCCGAAAAGGGCATGTCAGTGCCCATATTCGGCCGCCGACACGACGTGTCGCGCGGTCAATTCCAGTCCCTGCAGAGACGTCACGCAAACCTCCACGGTCTGCCACCAAAGACGGCCGCGCGGCGGTGCTAGGTTGATCTGCGTGTCAGGCGGGAAGCAAAGCGCGGTCAGTAGAGGTCGCACGCGCAAGGTCAGCGTCCACCTCGGCGCCCTCGTCATCGCGGGTGCGCTCGCGATGGGCTTGTCGGGATGCTCCGACGACAACACGGCCTTGACCACGCCCGACGGCAAGACCATCAGCACCTCGACGACGCGCATCGCCGACGTCAACGTGGTCTCACCCGACCGCGATTACAGCAAGACCTGCCTCGCTCCGACGGCGTCGGATGAACCCCAGTCGGACGTCGACCGCATCGTGGTCACCGATCCGTCGCTCCTCGACGCGATTTGCGCACTGGGCATCGGCTCGAAAGTCGTCGCGGTGACGTCTGCGCCCAACAGCATTCCCGCTTACCTCGGTCCACAGCTGACGTCGGTACCCACGATCGGCACCTCGCCCGACGCCGCGGCCATCGGCGCCGCAGCACCCGACGTCGTACTGACCACGCCCGACACCGCGACGGCCGCCAAGGCATTCGGGTCCACCAGGGTGGCCACCATCGAGTCGGGCGACTGGCGCACACAGTTCACCGAGGTCGCCGACGCACTCGACAGGGCGTCGCAGGGACCGCGCCTGCTCGACGAGTTCGACACGGAAGCACGCAAGACCGGCAAACGTATGGACGCCGCCCACTCCCAGGTGTCGTTGGTCCGATTCGGCAACAACTCCGAAGTGATCGCGGGAACCGACAGCTTCGCGGGTCAGATCCTCTCGACCGTCGGGGTGCAGCGGCCGGCGTCACAACGCTCTGCAGGCACCACCGTCGTCACCGACAAGAACTTCAAGGACGCCGACGCCGATCTGATCTATGTTTCCTTCGAGGGTTCGGCAGGTCTCGCACACGGCAAAGAGGTCCTCCTCAGCGACCGCTGGCTGGATATGGGTGCGCCGACCTGGAAACGGGTCCTCATCGTGGACGACGACGTGTGGTATCGCACTTCGGGACTTGCCGCCGCGTGGCTAGTGCTGAACGACGTGAAAGGTTCACTCAATGGCAACTCCGGAAGCTACTGACTCCTCACCCGACGCTCTGGCCGCCAAGGCGCAGGCTCTGCTCGCGCTGCACCAACCCGGCAGTCCCGTCGTGCTTCCCACCGTCTGGGACGCGTGGTCGGCGACGATCGCCGCCGACGCGGGATTCTCCGGCCTGACCGTGGGCAGTCATCCCGTCGCCGACTCGATCGGCAAGTCCGACAACGAGGGTATGACGTTCGACGACCTCCTGACCCGAGTCCAGCAGATCACCGGGGCCACTGCCCTCCCGGTGTCGGTCGACGTCGAATCGGGGTACGGCGAAAGCGCGTCCCGGCTGATCGAGGGGCTGCTATCGGTGGGCGCCGTCGGGCTCAACATCGAGGACACCGTGCACTCCGAGGGTGGGCGTCTGCGCAGCGCATCCGAGCACGCCGCGCTCATCGGGGAGTTGCGGGCCGCCTCCGACGCCGCAGAGGTTCCCGTGGTGATCAACGCCCGCACCGACCTGTTCCTCCGCGCCGACGGCGACGAGTCCGACCGCGTCGAACGCGCGGTGGCACGCCTGCGGTTGTGCGCCGACGCCGGCGCGAGTTGCCTGTATCCCGTCGGCCGCCACACCGACGACGTCTACCGCACGCTCACCGCCGAACTGCCGCTTCCGGTCAACGCGATCGGTAACCCGGCGGCCGATTCCGGACGGACGCACTACGCCGAGCTCGGCGTCGGGCGGATCAGTTTCGGACCGTTCTGGCAGGCCAACCTCGCCGACCGCGCCGTCGAACTGTTGCACGCGTGGCAGTGAGCGCAGCGCTCGTATTCCCGACCGAGATCGACCCAGACTGATCGCAACTGTTCCCGCCGGTGGGCAGCGTCGACAGGGCTCGACCCATGACTGTCACCGACGAGTACCTGGCCAACAACGACACCTACGCCGCAACGTTCAGCGGCCCGCTGCCCCTGCCGCCGAGCAAGCACGTCGCCGTCGTCGCGTGCATGGACGCACGCCTCGACGTCTACCGCGCGCTCGGCATCAACGAGGGTGAGGCACACGTCATCCGCAACGCAGGAGGCGTCGTCACCGACGACGAGATCCGTTCGCTGACCATCAGTCAGAGGCTGCTCGGTACCACCGAGATCATCCTCATCCACCACACCGACTGCGGCATGCTGACGTTCACCGACGACGAGTTCAAACGCGAGATCCAGAACGAGATCGGTCAGAAGCCCGAGTGGGCTGCCGAATCGTTCCCCGACGTCGAGGAGGATGTCCGGCAGTCACTCGCGCGCATCCGGAACAGCCCGTTCATCACCAAGACGAGTTCGCTGAGAGGATTCGTCTTCGACGTCGCGACCGGGCGGCTCGCAGAGGTGAGCTGACGGCCACTCACGGCCAGCCGGGCGCCGACTCGACGGTCCCGTCATCGATGGCGGCGACCAGTTGGGCGTGGTCGCGCTCGGTCTGGTCGGCATACGCCTGAGCGAAACCGACCACGGATTCCTGGGTCTTGTCCGACTTGCCGAAGTACTCGTCGATCGCCCTGGCGTCGCCGCTGCGGGCATGGGCACGAGCGAGTACGTGACCGCATGCGGTGGCGAAGGTCGCGAGTCGTGGCGCAACGGACTTGCCGTCGGGAATGACCTTCCCGTCACGGAACTGCCTGACGTAGAAATCCCATTCGCGGATCGTCGACCATCCGAGAAAGCTGTCCGACGCGCTCTGGATCAGCCGTTGCCCGTTGACCACGCGCTGTCCGTGATTGGGGTAGACGCTGGGGCCGAGGAACTTCTCGTACACCGACGGCGCGGCCTGTTTGATCTGGAAGAACAGCGGGTCGCCGGTCTGGTGCTCCTCGGTGAGGGCGAGATAGACACGCATTCCGACGCTCCCGACTCCCACCACCTGCTGCACGAGGTCGACGAGATCGAAGCGACGCAGGAGCGCCGCGATGTTCTCCTGGACAGAGCCGTAGTAGCTCACCAGGACGTCGTTGAGTACGTCCTCGAAGTCGGACAGGGCGTGCACCCGGTAGGGCGGGTCCTCGGTGATGGTCCGCCTGCCGTCGACCAGGTGGGTGAGCTTCTTCGACGCTCCCCTGTTGCTTCGTTTCTCAGCGCGTTTGGTGAGGTATTTGTCCAACTGAGCACCGTCCTCCGGGGCCAGGTAACCCGCCAGGTCGTCCGCAGAGACCTTTGCCGACCACACGTCGAGGATCGGCCAACTCGCGTAGGTGGCGATCGACTCGCGGTAGCCGGTGAATCCAGCGCGTACCGCCTTGACTGCCGCCTGCTCGTCGACACCGTTGTCACGGGCGAGCACGACGAGACTCGCGACAAAGCGCAGCAGGTCCCATTCGAACGGCCCCGGCAACGTCTCGTCGAAGTCACGGAGATCAAAGGCCAATGTCCGCTCGGGCGTGTTCCACATCCCGAAGTTCAGCACGTGGGCGTCGCCGCACATCTGGACGTGAATGTCGGTGTTCGGTCGCGACGCGAGATCGGCCGCCATGACGGCGGCGGCTCCCCGGTAATAGGTCCACGGCGACGCCGCCATCCGCCCATGCCGGATGGGGAGCAGTCGTTGATCGCGAATCTCGTTCTGCGACAAGATGGTTTCCAACGCGTCGTGACCGCGTCTGGTCGGGTCCCACTCCCCCAGCGACGTTCTCGGCACCTTCTTGCGCGCCGCCTTACCCTTCGAGCTTTCTGTAGAGGCGTACTCGGTCGGTCCGGAGGCCAGCGCCGCCGACTGCGTTACCGGCCCGCTCTCGGTGGTGGGTTGGGAGGGAAAGTGCGGCGAGTCCGCGCCGGGCGATCCGGACTCCTGCATGGAAGCGTCGGCTGCATCCGTCGGAGAGGTCATGCAACCAGTGTGGCGCGTGAGACGTCACCTCGCGCAGCTTCGACCACTCTCGACCAGCCGTGTCGTGGTCGAGAGTTAATCTCGAATCATGTCCGCCGTTCCCTATGGATGCTCCGACCTGCCCGAAAACCCCGCCGCCTCGAAACCCTGCCGTCTCGAAACCCCGCCGTCTCGACCACCCTTCCGTCTCGACCACCCTGCCGCGTCTTCGCCACGCGTCCGCACCATGCTGATACTGAATGTCGATCACGCCGACAATACGTAGCACGCCGCAGGCGCCGAGCTGGCACACGCTCTGGCGACCGGGCATCGGTATGGCCATCTGGCTTGACAACGATGCGAACCTGCCGGACGAACTCGCACAATTGTTGGCAGGTAAGCGTTTTCGACGCGACATCGGAATGATCGCAGCGACCGGGCGCCGCGAGTTCGTCGCCGCGATCACGCTGGGAACATCATCGGCGGTCGCTGTGCTCGACGCATCTCGCTCGACATCCGTGGCGGGCGACGTCCGGTGGTACCGGATGATGCTCGACGGCGTGCGCAGGTTCGTCGCGGCAGGTTCGGTCGCACCCGTCATCACTGATCTGGGCGGCGAGACCGTCGTTCGCTGGACACCGATTCCCACTGCGGCATGGCGCAGTTGGATGACGGTGATCACCGCCGGGGCACCGGACGCCCTCACCCACAACGGCGGAGCGGAGGCGCTCGCCGACTTCGCGGGTGAATTGGTCGACCACACATGCCGCGCGCGACTCGCCGACTCGGCGGCACGGCTTGGCCCCGCGCGGCCGTCGACGCCGGTACTCGCGGCGCTGGTCGACGACGCCGCGGCCCCCAACTCCGCACGCAGACCCGCGGCGCACACCGCGTGGAGCCAATGGGCGGGCAGCGCACCGCAGGACGAGTCGCTGCTGGTGTTCAGGCTCTTCGAACCCGACGATCTGCCCGATCCCGACGACACCTTCGGTGCATGGGATGACGAACCCGCTCCCGATCCGAGGTGGAGGCTCCAGGTGTGCCGCCGTGCACCCGATGGCCACACCGAACCTGTTGCGCCACACCGCCTCGACGCACACGAGCTCGACCTGGTGACCACCGAACTCGCGTCTGCGGTCCGCGCGTTCGGCGAACTCGCCAAAGCTGATCCTGACCGCAACACGCTCGACTTCCTGTTGCCGACCGACAGCGTCGAACAGCTCCTTGAGTCCGGCACCGCACTTCTCGCCGACGCGGGTTTCCCCGTACTCCTGCCGCGCACAATCGCCGACGTGCGGCCGTCTCTCGGTCTTCGCGCCGCCCCGGTGTCGGGCGGCGGCGCACCCGCACGCATGGTCGGGTTACGCGAGATGCGCGAGTTCGAGTGGCGTCTCGCTCTCGGCGACGGCCCTGATGCCATCACCCTCACCGATTCCGATCTCGACGAATTGTCCAGGCAGAAGGGCGATCTCGTTCGGGTGCGCGGCGTGTGGATGCGTGCGGAGGGTGCCGCGTTGACGCGTGCCGCCACCTTCATCCGCACCCAGCGGGCGTTGCGAGCGTCCGGCGAACCCGCCGACATGGGCGAACTGTTCGGACTCGTGACCGGCACCGCCGACACCCTCCCCATCCCAGTGGGTTCCGTGCGCGGCCTCGGCTGGCTCGACGACGTCGCCGCAGGCTCGATGCTGCGAGCCGAGCCGGTCCCCGCGCCGCCGGAACTTCGAGCCGTGCTGCGCCCCTATCAGCAGCGCGGGCTCGAGTGGTTGGCCCACCTGAGCGCTCTGGGCATCGGAGCCGTACTCGCCGACGACATGGGACTCGGCAAGACCGCCCAGGTCATCGCACTGCTGTGTGCCGAACGCGACGGCTTGCCGACCGACCACGCCCCCACACTCGTGGTGTGCCCGATGTCGTTGGTGGGCAACTGGTCTCGTGAGTTGAACCACTTCGCACCGAGCCTGCGCGTTCACGTCCACCACGGTGCGGATCGCGCACGCAGCGCCACCTTCGCGTCCACGATCGCCGATGTCGACGTGGTCATCACCACCTTCGCGATCGCCACCAGGGATCGTGAACTGTTGGCCGCGCAGCGGTGGCGGCGCATCGTCGTCGACGAGGCGCAGCATGTGAAGAACGTCAGAACAGCTGCCGCAAAAGCGTTGCGCGCCATCCCCGCCCGTCATCGGCTCGCGTTGACCGGCACGCCCGTCGAGAACCGCCTCGAGGACCTGCGAGCCGTGATCGACCTCGTGAATCCCGGCCTACTCGGCTCGGCGTCGACGTTCCGGGCGCGGTTCGCCGAACCCATCGAACGCGACCGGGATCCTGACGCACTTCGACGACTCAACCGCGCCACCCGACCGTTCATCCTGCGCAGGGAGAAGACCGATCCCTCGATCATCAGCGATCTCCCGGAGAAGACCGAGATCACCGTGCGCGCGAACCTCACCGTCGAACAGGCGGCGCTTTACCGCGCGATCATCGACGATCTGATGGTCGCGCTACGCGACAAACAGCAACGCGCCATGCGCAGGCGGACCGTGCTCGCCGCGCTGACACGACTCAAGCAGGTGTGCAACCATCCGGCGCACTATCTCGGCGACGGTTCACCCATGATGCGGCGAGACCGGCACCGCTCGGGGAAGCTCGAACTACTCGGGGACATCGCGACGACACTCGTCGCCGATGGCGACAAAGCGCTCGTCTTCACGCAGTTCGCGGCGTTCGGCGAGATGCTGGCGGCATGGTTGTCCGAGCAGCTCGACACTCCGATCCCGTTGTTGCACGGTGGTATCGGCCGCACCGAACGCGACCGGATGGTCGCGCAGTTTCAAGGGCAAGACGCCGGTCGCACACAGGAGTCAACAGGCTCTCCCCCGATCCTCGTCGCAACACTGAAGGCAGGTGGTACCGGATTGAACCTCACCGCCGCAACCCACGTCGTGCATGTCGACCGCTGGTGGAACCCCGCCGTCGAGGATCAGGCAACCGATCGCGCCTATCGCATCGGTCAACACCAACGAGTCCATGTCCGACGATTCGTCTGCGTCGGCACCTTGGAGGAACGCATCGACGACATGGTCGCCAAGAAGCGCGAGCTGTCGCGACTGACGGTGTCGGCAGGCGAGAACTGGATCGGCGACCTCGGCGACGACGAACTGTTCGACCTCTTCCGACTACGCGACGAGGCGGTCAGCGAATGACCGAGCACACCTACGCATGCACGAGACGCGGGCGGTCGAGTCACGTGAGGCACACGCGATGAGGCGCGGGACGGTCCCGGTGCGCGGCTACGCGGTCACCCGCTGGTCGCGTGCCTTCGTCGACGTTGTCGAGGGCAGAACCGACATCGCCGACGCCACCGGCGCACAGCGCGCGGGCTCGGTCACCGAGTCAGCAGACAGCCGACGAATCAGCAAGGCGCGACGATACTTTCGCGACCGCCACGTCCATCGCCTGTCCATCCGCCCCGGCCAGGTGACCGCATCGGTCGAGGGCAGCCAACTCGAACCGTTCGACGTGATCCTCTCCATGCGCACGGTCGACGTCGACACCGTCGCCACGCTGCTCCGCAGCGTCGCCGGTGTCGCGGAGGTGATGTCGGTTGCGCGTGGTGAACAACCACCGATCGTCGGCGAGCTGCTCGGGCCGACGGAGTCGGCCGACATCGCCTCGCAGTGCACGTGTCCCGACGAGTCGGTCCGGTGCATCCATGTGCTGGCCGTCGCCTACGAGGTTGCCGCAGAGATCGACCGCTCCCCACTCACGCTGTTCACGGTCATGGGCACCGACCTGCCGTCGCTGCTCGACGCTCTGGGCAATGACAGCGGCACAGCTCCGGACGAGTCCGCCGAGCCGAGCAAGTCGGGCACCAACGGCGAGAGCAACGACCGCAATGGGAACGCCGAGCACGACGACCTCGGCGCCGTCGACTTCTTCGGAACACGTGCACCGCTGCCACCGCTGCCTCGGCCGCCACGCGGCAACCCGCTCACCGACCTCGACGGAACGGCGTTGCGCGCGGCCCTGCGGGCGTCCGGGGTCGCGCCCGGCGACATCGCCGAAGCCGTCGACGAACTCGGCGATCTCTACGACAGGCTGGTGCAGGAGTAGCTGCGGCCGATCAGAAGTCCCAGTCCTCGTCCTCGGTGTTGACGGCCTTGCCGATGACATAGGAACTGCCCGAACCGGAGAAGAAGTCGTGGTTCTCGTCGGCGTTGGGCGACAGCGCCGACAGGATCGCGGGGTTCACGTCGATGTCGTCGCGCGGGAACATCGCCTCGTAGCCCAGGTTCATCAACGCCTTGTTCGCGTTGTAGCGCAGGAACTTTTTGACGTCCTCGGTCAGTCCGACCTCGTCGTAGAGCGCCTCGGTGTAGTCGGACTCGTTGTCGTACAGGTCGAACAGCAACTCGAAGGTGTAGTCCTTGAGTTCCTGGCGACGCTCCGGGGTCTGCGTCTCCAACCCGCGCTGATACTTGTAGCCGATGTAGTAGCCGTGCACGGCCTCGTCGCGGATGATCAGCCGGATCAGATCGGCGGTGTTGGTGAGCTTGGCCCGACTCGACCAGTACATCGGGAGGTAGAAGCCGGAGTAGAAGAGGAACGACTCGAGCAGCGTCGAGGCGACCTTACGCTTGAGCGGATCGTCGCCACGGTAGTAGTCCATGACGATCTGCGCTTTGCGCTGCAGTTGCTCGTTCTCCTCTGACCACCGGAACGCCTCGTCTATCTCCTTGGTGGAACACAGCGTCGAGAAGATCGAGCTGTAACTCTTGGCATGTACCGACTCCATGAACGCGATGTTGGTCAGCACCGCCTCCTCATGCGGCGTGGTCGCATCCGGGATCAGCGACACGGCACCGACGGTGCCCTGGATGGTGTCGAGCAGCGTGAGGCCCGTGAAGACACGCATCGTGAGCTGTTTCTCGTACTCGGTCAACGTGTTCCACGATGGGATGTCGTTGGAGACAGGAACCTTCTCGGGCAACCAGAAATTGCCTGTCAGGCGGTCCCACACCTCCGCGTCCTTCTCGTCGGGCACTCGGTTCCAGTTGATGGCCGAGACCCGGCTCACCAGCTTGATGGGTGCGCCGTCTGCGGGACTGTGCGTGCCTGCGGTCATGGTGGTCGCCTCCTGGGGCGGTGTTGACGGTTGGGAGGTGTGCGGGGTGTGGTGGTTTACAGCATGCAGCTGACGCAGCCCTCTACCTCGGTACCCTCCAGTGCGATCTGACGCAGGCGGATGTAGTAGAGCGTCTTGATTCCCTTGCGCCAGGCGTAGATCTGCGCCTTGTTGACGTCGCGCGTGGTCGCGGTGTCCTTGAAGAACAGCGTGAGACTCAACCCCTGGTCGACGTGCTGGGTCGCGGCGGCGTAGGTGTCGATGATCTTCTCGTAGCCGATCTCGTACGCATCCTGGTAATAGTCCAGGTTGTCGTTGGTCATGTACGGCGCCGGGTAGTAGACGCGGCCGATCTTGCCTTCCTTGCGGATCTCGATCTTCGCCGCGACCGGGTGGATCGAGCTCGTCGAATGATTGATGTAGCTGATCGATCCGGTCGGAGGAACCGCCTGCAGATTCTGGTTGTAGAGGCCGTCGCGCTGCACGGCAGCCTTCAGCTCACGCCAGTCGTCCTGCGTGGGGATGTCGATCTCGGCGTCGGCGAACAGTTCTCGTACCCGCTCGGTCGCGGGCTCCCACACCTGATCGGTGTACTTGTCGAAGAACTCGCCGCTGGCGTACTTCGACTTCTCGAATCCCGCGAACGACCGTCCGCGCTCACGTGCGATGGCATTCGACGCCCGCAACGCGTGGAAGAGCACGGTGTAGAAGTACATGTTGGTGAAATCGATGCCTTCGTCGCTGCCGTAGAAAATCCTTTCCCGCGCCAGATACCCGTGCAGGTTCATCTGGCCGAGACCGATCGCGTGAGAGTCGTTGTTGCCCTTCTCGATCGACGGCACCGACGAGATCGCGGTCTGGTCGCTCACTGCGGTGAGTCCACGGATCGCCGTGTCGATGGTTTGTCCGATATCGGGCGAGTCCATCGTCTTGGCGATGTTGAGTGAACCCAGGTTGCACGAGATGTCTTTGCCCACATGGGAATACGAGAGGTCGTCGTTGTAAGTCGACGGCGTCGAGACCTGCAGGATCTCCGAGCACAGGTTGGAGTGGGTGATCTTTCCGTCGATCGGGTTCGCCCGGTTCACCGTGTCCTCGAACATGATGTAGGGGTAACCCGACTCGAACTGCAGCTCGGCGAGAGTCTGGAAGAACTCACGCGCTTTGATCTTGGTCTTGCGAATCCGCCGGTCCTCGACCATCTCGTGGTACTTGTCCGTCACGTTGATGTCGGCGAACGGCACCCCGTAGACACGCTCGACGTCGTACGGGCTGAACAGGTACATGTCGTCGTTGTTCTTGGCGAGCTGGAAGGTGATGTCGGGGATGACCACACCGAGGCTTAGCGTCTTGATGCGGATCTTCTCATCGGCGTTCTCGCGCTTGGTGTCGAGGAAGCGGTAGATGTCGGGGTGGTGTGCGTGCAGGTACACCGCGCCGGCACCCTGCCGTGCGCCGAGCTGATTGGCATACGAGAACGAATCCTCGAGCAGCTTCATGATCGGAATGACACCCGAGCTCTGGTTCTCGATCTTCTTGATCGGCGCGCCGTGCTCACGGATATTGCTGAGCAGCAGCGCGACACCACCACCCCGCTTGGACAGTTGCAGCGCCGAATTGATCGCTCGCCCAATGGATTCCATGTTGTCTTCGATGCGAAGCAGGAAGCAACTCACCGGCTCACCGCGCTGCTTCTTTCCCGAGTTGAGGAACGTGGGTGTCGCAGGCTGGAATCGGCCCTCGATGATCTCGTCGACCAGCGCACGTGCCAGCGACGTATCGCCGTCGGCGAGCGTCAGCGCGACCATGCACACACGATCCTCGAAACGCTCGAGGTAGCGCTTTCCGTCAAAGGTCTTCAGCGTGTAGCTGGTGTAGTACTTGAACGCTCCGAGGAACGTCGGGAAACGGAACTTCTTGCCGTAGGCGTGACCGAAGAGCAGCTTCACGAACTCACGGTCGTACTTGGCGAGAACCTCCGGCTCGTAGTAGTTCTCCTCGAGGAGATAGTCGAGCTTCTCGTCGAGATCGTGGAAGAACACCGTGTTCTGGTTGACGTGCTGCAGGAAGTACTGATGTGCCGCCTCGCGATCCTTCTCGAACTGGATCTTCCCGTCGACGTCGTACAGGTTCAACATCGCGTTGAGCGCGTGATAGTCGAGCTCACCCGGATCGTGATCGGCCGGGCCGGCGTGCACGCCTGACACACTCGCCGACGTGGTGGTGTCCGGGACTGTGGATTCCGAGACGGATGCGGTAGGCGACACGAAGAGACTCCTCGGAGTGTGGGATGCGTGTGGAGGTGATGGAAAGGTTGCCGGATGGTCGAGACGATAGCGGGCGGTACCGACACTCAGGCTCGGACGTTGGCTGCCGTCTCGGGATCGACGAAGGCGTCGCTGCGCGAGAAGTCGGCCAGACCGCTGCGGACGCGGTCGACGTCGTCAGAAGTGCCCATGAGCTCGAATCGGTAGAGATACGGAACCGAGCACTTACGCGAGATGATGTCGCCGGCGAGACAGTACTCCTCGCCGAAGTTCGTATTCCCCGCGGCAATGACGCCACGGATCAGCGAACGATTGTGTGTGTTGTTCAGGAACTTGATGACCTGCTTCGGCACGAAACCGTTGCCTCCCGTCGACGACGGTTTGCCGCCGCCGTAGGTAGGACAGATCAGGACGTAGGGTTCGTCGACCTCGAATACCGCACCTCCGGACCGCTCGCCGTCGAGAACCGGGATACGCGCCGCGCGCATTCCCAGCTTCTCGACGAACCGATGAGTGTTCTCCGACACCGATGAGAAATAGACGATCAGCGGTGACTCGAGAGACGCAGACGTTCGAGACGGCTGTGACGTGAGAGATGGTGATTCAAGAGACGATGATTCAAAAGACGATGTTGTGAGAGACATTCGATCCGGCTTCCCCTTCGGATCGTGATGCGAAGGCTTCAGGCTGCGCGTGTTGCCAACGCTTTGATGCGGTCGAGACGGAAGCCCGACCAGTGCTCGTCGTCGGCGACGACGACGGGCGCCTGCAGGTACCCGAGAGCCATGACGTAGTCACGAGCGTCTGCATCCTGGGTGATGTCGACGACCTCGTACTCGATGCCCTGCTTGTCGAGAGCCTTGTAGGTGGCATTGCACTGCACGCAGGCCGGCTTGGTGTAGACGGTGATGGCCATCAGATTGCTCCTCGGTCGTGGTGACGTCGTACTGCCTCAGGTGGTACTGCCTCAGGTGATTCTCCAGAGTGAAGATAGTGATCTGGGTCACCGACCTCACCGCCATCTCGGAGGGTTACAAGCGATCCTCGTCGTCGGCCTTGCTGGTGTTCCAAACACTACACCTTGTGTCTGACATTTGGTTGCACCACTAGAACTTGTAATGACACCGATGAAAGTCGCAGGTCGCGGGCCTACGCGATCGTGAACTCCGGCGTGTCGCCTTGCGAAACGCGACGGCCACCCGGCTCGGAACTCACACTTTTGTGATTCTTCCGACACAGGCGGCCGCAACAGACCCTCACCGATCACTACCTCATACCGATACCGCGACCTCGGATCCCAGTACGCGCACGGCGTCGACGGCACCGTCGATGACCTCGGCGGGAAGTCGGCCCGAGTCGTCGAGCTGGCTTCCGGACACTCCGAACTCCACCTCCTCTACGACCTGCCCACCCGCGATCTTCACCGACTTGCGGATGTCCTCACGCGACCACGTCCCTCCGAAACGGCCAAGCGCGACCCCGATGACACCGACCGGCTTGCCGGTCAGCGCGCCGGTTCCGTACGGGCGGGACAACCAGTCGATGGCGTTCTTCAACACCGCAGGGGCCGAGCCGTTGTACTCGGGCGTGACGATCAACACGGCATCAGCCGCGGCGACCCGCTCCCGAAGCGCGACGACCTCGGGATCGAGTACGCCGTCCGTCGAACCCGGCGCGTAGTCGACGTCTTCGTTGTAGAACGGCACACGACCGATGTTCTCGACCACCGAGAATTCGATACCGGCGGGGGCATTACGAACCACGGATTCGGCGAGCTGCTTGTTGATCGATGCCGACCTCAGGCTGCCGACCAACACGGCGACGGTGACCTTGGCGTTCTGTGCTGTGATGTCGTGATCTGGCACGAGACTTCTCCTTTTCATGGCGCTACACTTGTTGGGTAAAACCGGACCGCGGTCCGATTTGTTCCACCGAGATTCGCTCCGCAGCGCGGATCCGTCAACCGTTAGGCTCATCACATGCGTAAAGAGGTCGAGGGAGGACCACGGTCACTGCAGTTGACCCAACCCGACAGCGTCGAACGCGCTGACGCGGCACGTAATCGGCGATTGCTGCTGGCCGCAGCGAAAAACCTGATCGACAATCACGGCGCCGCCGCGGTCACCATGGATGCGGTCGCGCGCGAGGCAGGCGTCGGTAAGGGCACCGTGTTCCGACGGTTCGGTAGCCGAACCGGGTTGATGTTCGCCCTCCTCGACCACTCCGAATCGGAGCTACAGCAGTCCTATCTCTCGGGCCCCGCGCCACTCGGACCGGGCGCCGACCCCCTCGAACGACTCCTCGCCTACGGCGCCGCGCGGTTGAAGATGAACGCGGCGCACCTCGACATCCTGCTCGAGGCAGACCTACCGGGCACCGAGTTCTGGAGCCATCCCGTGTCCCGCGCATCGAGTATGCATATCCAGATCCTGCTGCGGCAGTTGGGTTTCCCGGATCCAGTCGAGGTGACGGCGATCGCGCTGCTCACGCCGCTCGGCGCCACCGCCGTCAAGCACTTGACCGAGGTCGTCGGTCTCGACCTCGAGACGATCATCACGCAATGGCGCACCATGGTGACCTCGATGGTCGACGGCTTGCCACGCAGCTGACGATCGCACGCCCGGCGCACAATCGACCTCGCCGCGCGCGACGCCACGATCGGCCCTAGCCTGTTCATGGTGGAAGGGAAGACAACGTGAAGGCAGTCATCATCGGTGCGGGCATGGGCGGCATGAGCGCGGCTATCGCCCTGAAACAACTCGGATTCGACGTCGCGGTCTATGAGCAGGTGACCGAGAACAAGCCGGTCGGTGCCGCGATCTCGGTGTGGTCCAACGGCGTCAAATGCCTCAATCACCTCGGACTCGAGGAAGAGACCGCAGCGCTCGGAGGCATCGTCGACACCATGAGCTACGTTGACGGCCACACGGGCGAGACCATGTGCCGGTTCAGCATGCAGCCGCTGATCGACGAGGTCGGCCAACGCCCCTACCCCATCGCGCGGGCCGAGTTGCAGCTCATGCTCATGAACGCCTACGGATTCGACGACATCAACTTCGGCATGAAGATGGTCTCCGTCGAGGACGGACCCGACGCTGCCACAGTGCAATTCGCCGACGGCACCAGCGTCAGCGGCGACATCGTGATCGGCGCCGACGGCGCGAAATCACTGACCCGCGAATACGTTCTGGGCGGCCCGGTCACCCGACGCTACGCGGGCTACGTCAACTTCAACGGCCTCGTCGCCACCGATCCGGCAATCGGTCCGTCGACCGAGTGGACGACGTATGTCGGTGACGGCAAACGGGTTTCGGTCATGCCGGTGGCGGGAGACCGCTTCTACTTCTTCTTCGACGTCCCGATGCCCGAGGGACAGCCCTTCGAGCGGGGAACCGCCCGCGAGGTGCTCACCAAGGAGTTCGACGGCTGGGCGCCCGGGGTGCAGACGCTCATCGAGAAGCTCGATCCCGCAACGACGAACCGCGTCGAGATCCTCGACCTCGACCCGTTCGACACCTGGGTCAAGGGCCGCGTGGCGGTACTCGGCGACGCCGCGCACAACACCACTCCCGACATCGGGCAGGGCGGCTGCTCGGCGATGGAAGACGCTGTGGCACTTCAGTTCGCCTTCCGCGATCACCCCGACGACGTGTACGCCGCGCTCGCCGACTACCAGGCCGCGGGCGCCGAGCGCGCGGGCGACCTCGTTCTACGTGCGCGCAAACGCTGCGACGTGACACACGCGAAAGACCCCGAGAAGACTGCGCAGTGGTACTCCGAACTCCGAGAAGAGGACGGCACCAACATCATTCGGGGCATCGTCGGCAACATCGTCGGCGGTCCGGTCACCTGAGCAGCGGCCGGTACCGGGCCGCAAGGTGGCCGCTGCGCACACCTAACCCCCGGTCTGCTGCGCGCTCTCCGGCGGGTTGACAGCGATACCTGCCGGATCGGCACCCATGCCGTCGTGCGCGACGAGCGCGTTCTCGCGCGAGAGCGTCGGCCCCGCGACGAGCAGCGCGATCACATCCCACGGAGCGGGCGTCGGCGATGCGCCGAGTCGCAGGACCGACCCCGTCTTCGCGTCCGGCACTCCGTACCGCACACCGGTATCGGCGACGTAGAATCTCGATTCGGCACGCGCACTATCTGATTCATTTCCGGTCACCTGGACATACGCGCCCGAGCCCGGTCGCACGTACACCTGGTCGACGCCGGGGCCGGGCCCGTCGGCACTCGCGACACGGACCGGGCTCGCACCGCCGGGCAGCGGCAGGGTATCGCCGACGAGCAGCGTTGTCCGAGCCGCATCGGCGCCGCGCGCCCACGCCCGGCACACCGTACCCTCGCCGGCTGTGACGAGATGCGGTGTCGTCGTGGGGAAGTCGGCAATGGGCAGATCGTCACGCATCGGACTAGCGGCGACAACGCCGGGCGCGACGGTCGCCACGGGCGCGGCGTCGTCACGCTCCGCGAGACGCAGAATCTCGGCCGTGGCCGCGCTGATGGGTTGAACACCGCTGCGCAGCACCACGTAATAGCCCGCGACGCCATTGGCCGCAGTCGTCTTGATGACCGAGCCGACACGTGCGCCACTGCCTGCCGGTGAACCGCCCGCCAGTGAACTCACGCCACCCTCACCCGCAATGTCCGGCAACGTCAACGGGTCGACCTCGGGAAAAGTGTTGAGCAACCCGCGATTGATCGGCCGCGGCGTCCGACCCTCGAGTCCCAGCGCCCGCAACACCGGAACGCTGGTCGTATCCACCTGCGCGCGCACAGGTGTCGGGTGTCCGTCACGGTCGAGTTGGTAGATCAGGAACACCCCGGCACCATCGGTCACGTACAGGGCATCGTCGGCATTCGCGGCACGGATGTCTGCCCCGAGTTCCGGTTCGCCTGCGACGACCGTCAGCACTCCGGTGCGCGCGCCGACCGAACTCGCACCGATCCCCGACGCACCGTCGGCCGCACTCGCATCGGAACTGTCGCACACCGTCCACGCGGACACACGCGAGACCGGCAGCGCCGACGGCGCACCGGGGATACCGAGGAGAGGACCGCGCGGGTATCGTGCGAGCTTCTTCTCCGACGCCGACGCAGGCTTCTCGTCGCTACCTGTGATGAGTCGTGCCGACGCCAGGTTGAGCACGGGGTGCATGGTCCCGTCGATGACGACGTAGGTGCCACCGGTCTTCGCCGCCACGATGGTCGACTTGCCCACGGAGCCTTGCGGACTGACAAGGCCCCACACCGCGAAACCTGCGAGCACGAGTACGCCGAGCACCGCCCCGACCGCCAGGGCACGCCCCTGTGAGCGCATCGGATCATGCAACATCCGCACGTCTCGACGGATCAGCGCGTGATCGAGACGCCGCAGCAGAAATCTGTAGCCGTTGACCTGCGCTCGGGTCGTCAGTTGACGCGCCATGTTCGCCCTCCCCTAACGTCGTTCCCCATGCGCTTTCGTGGCACCGCCTGTGTCAGGGCACTTCTCGCGTGACACCTGGCCTGCGCAACATCACGACGGCTGACCGACGCGGTAGTAGCCTAACCGAACCAGACATGCACAAAACCGGCAATCCGGCATCACGTCTTCGGCTGTGGACAACATCCGATTCGACGCGCGCGGGCTCGCAAAACGCTCTACTACTGGGTGATACGTGTGCGAGGCGGCCGGCACACGGGCTGGTACAGGTTCGGGGAGAGGGAGCTACCACATGGCGTTCGACACGGGGCCGTCCACGCGCTCACGGCTACCCGGATTCGCGACGCTGGTCGGGATCGAGGCGCTGTTGGCCGCCGGGTTCATCGGCTGGTGGGCCGCGGGCGGCCGAGCGGGGGTCATCGCACTCGGCGCGGCGGCGCTCACGGCGGTGACACTTGTACCGATCGCCGGTCGACATTCTCTGGCGGACAACATGATCCGTCGACTCGGCTTCTATTGGTCCCGGGCACGGCGTAGTCTCGCCGAGCTCGCACCCGCACCATTCGACGTCCCGACATCAGGTCGCAGGCAGCGCACCTCCTCGTTGGGTGTGCGCGCAGAGGATGGCCCCATCGGTGTCCGCTGGGCAGGCGGCACGATGATCACCGTCCTGAGGGTCTCCCCCACACGCTGCACGCCGACGTTCCTCTCCCCATTCGGATGCGAGACGGCCGAACCGGAACTACCGCTGGCGACCCTCGCCGGGTGCATCGACCCCTTCGACATTCCGCTCTCGTCGATCGACGTGATCAGCCACGGCGTACGGGTTGGTGGCGTCGGACAGGCGGCCGCGATCTACGAACGCACCCTCGGCCCACTTCCCGCGACAACGCACCGCAATACCTTCGTCGTCCTACGACTCGATCCGACGCAATGCCCCAACGCGGTTGCCCGCCGCGGCGGAGGCAGGACCGGCGCCCTGCGCACCGCGACCATGACCACGCGACGGGTTGCGCGCCGACTCCGCGAATGCGGGCTCGTCGCCACCCCGCTCACCGCCACCGAGATACGTTCGCTCACAGAGCAATTGACTCCCGGCTCGGATCTGGACTCGATGAGAGAAGAGTGGTCGCAGGTCACAGCGGGACGAGTCCGTTTCCGCACCGCGGCCATCGACCCCCGCCACCTACCGCGACTGTTCGGCACCGCCTGCCCCGGGGCGCTCGCGACGACGCTCACCCTGACCCTGTCCCACGGACAGGACGGCAAGCTCCGGGTGCGCGCGCTGATGCGCGTCGACGACGCCCCGGGCGCCGGACGCGTCGTCGACACCTGGCCAACGGGTGCCACGCCGCTCGATGGACGGCAGTTCGACGCCCTCGCGGCATCACTCCCCTATGCCGCCACGCATCGAGTGCACCGCGGGCTGCACGCGACGTCGGGCGCACAGGCCCACGCATTGCTCGACACTCTCCGGATACAGGTCAGCGGCTGCGGTCAGTTGATCGGCGCCGATCACACAGGTCGTGCGGTCACGTCGCGACTGTTCGGCCCCGGCATATCAGAGGTCGCCCTGATCGGTGATGCGCGCCTTGCCGCACAGATCGTGCTGCGGATCGTCGCGACCGGCGGCGCAGTCACAGTGCACACCTCGCGTCCGGATGGGTGGCAACATCTCGTGGCGCGCGTCGGCGATCATCACGTACTGAGTTTCGCCGATCCACACGGCGACCTCGACGGCGGCGGGCGGATTCACCTCTTCGACGGCGTCGCACCGCGCCCAGTCTCAGCACGTGCGACACGAATCGTCGTCACCAACAATCAGGCGACGGACGACGAATCCTCCACCACCGCAATGGAAGCGACTGCGGTCGAAGTGAGACAAGATCCCACACAGCCGCACGACGTGACGCTGCGAACGGCTGATGCCTGCGTCCGGGTCACGATGGTCGCGACTCCGGAGGAGTCGCGATTCAGCGACCAGATGGCAGGGCAGCCTATGCCCTACCCCGGGCGTCCCGACCGATCTGGACTACTCGTCTGACAACAGCTTGTGTGTGACTGATCTATTTCTCTGACGCGCTATTTCTCTGACGCCGGCCCTGCGGGATCGTTGACCGGGACTCGTGCGCGAAAGAACAGTGCCCGACTCGACGACGCACGCACGACGACATCCGGGTCACCATCGGGAATCCACGCCGCGTAACCAGACGAGACCGACAGCGGCGTGTCGCCCGGTAGCCGCGCCTCGATGGTTCCACCGAGCGCGGCAAGGATCTGCGGACCGGGCATGTCGAAGCAGATCGACGACGGCTGGTGCAGACCCGTGCCCTCCAACTCGACACGCGAGAGCCGGAATTCGGGCGCAGGCGTCAGGTAGATCCGTTCGGTGCCGACCGTGCGGATGCGCGGCTTGAGATCGTCGGCGTCGACCGGGCTGAAGTCGAGAACACGCAACAGCTCGGGCACGTCGATGTGCTTGGGGGTCAGGCCGCCGCGGAGCACATTGTCGGAGTTGGCCATGATCTCGACACCGGTGCCGCTGAGGTAGGCGTGGAGTACCCCGGCGGGCAGGTACAGCCCTTCGGTTGGCGACAGGTGAATCCTGTTGAGCAACAACGACGCGAGTACCCCCGGGTCGTTGGGGTAGATCTCGCCGAGCTCGAGCGCCGTGCGCAGCTCCGGGCCGAACCGCGATGCCGCGTTCAGCGCGTCGACCGCTCCGGTGAGAACGGCGGGAACGAGGGTGCGCAACCGCGATTCCGGCAAGGTGAGCCACGTGGTGAACACCGCGCGCAGCCCTTCGGCATCCGGTTGGCCCGCCAGCATCCCGAGATAGGGGTCGAGTTCTGAGACCTGCAGTTCGCGTAGCAAGTCGATCGTCTGCGCGGGGTCACGAAAGCCCGCCAACGCGTCGAACTCGGAGATCGCGACGATCAGCTCCGGCTTGTGCGAGGCGTCCTTGTAGTTGCGCGTCGGCGCATCGATGGGAATCCCTGCGGCCTCTTCGCGCGCGAACCCTTCACGGGCCTGCTCAGCACTGGGATGAGCCTGCAGCGACAACGGTTCGTCAGCGGCAAGTACCTTGAGCAAGAAGGGAAGTCGTTCGCCGAACCGATCTGTTGTCGCAGCACCGAGTGCCTGCTGCGGATTGGCGTCGATCACGTCGAGCAGCGTGCCTTCCGGCTCACCGTCGCTGCCGAGGACCGTCGCAGGTCCCTCGGTGTGTGCGCCGAACCAGAGTTCGGCCTCCGGGTGCGGCGAGGGAACCGGCTTCTGCCGCAGCGACGCGATAGCCGTTCGCGATCCCCAGGCGTACGGGCGGACCACTCCGTCCAGCAGTTTCATCAGTCTCCGATTCCGGTCAGGCGCAGATACACCGCGGCGATGTCGACGCGTAACGCGAGAAGCACGTAGCCGACGAGGTCGGCGGGTCCGTCTGCGAGGTCCTCCGGCCCGACAGGCCCAGCCGGGTGCGCCGCGGGATCGGCATCGTCGACCTCGCCGAACACCGCTTCCGCATCCGGAATACCGACGATCCTGCGCTCGGCAAACCACTGCCTCGACGCCGTCGTGACCGCGAGCACGCGCGGCGGTTCGGCTGCCAATGGACCGTCGATCTGCGGGTCGTGGAAGATCGAGTCGACGGCGGACGCGCCCGAAGCACTCCAAGACTGCAGCGAAATACTCGCGACGGCATCGATATCGGCTGTAGCGCAGACCTTTCCGGACAACGCGAGAAGTGAGTTGGCGTTCCGTGCGGCGACCACCGACGCAGCCGGACTGTCGCCCGTCCACACAACTCGACGATCTGACAGTCGAGCTGCCAGCAGTTTGGCGCGGTTGTGGAACGTCTCGCGGGCGGGATGATCTGTCGCCGCCTCGTCGTCGAGTGCGTCGGCAATGTCGCCCACGAGCGGCGCCGGACCGGTGAACCGCACATCGGAGAGCGATGCGAATACCGCCAACAGCGCCGCGACGTACGCCGCGAATCGGAACCGCGGATCGACGCGAAGACGAGGCGAAAGGTCAATTCCACTGCCGCCCAGCGCATCTCCCAACGGCCCCTCGATGGGTGCTGCGACGACGACCTCTGCGCGTCGACGCCGCGCCCGTGCCGCGGCATCCGCGAGTGCCATGTCGGCCGCGTCGTCGCCCGCGACGACAACCACATCGAGTGGACCAACCCAGCCCGGCAGAGCGGGCGCGGAGACGATCGGCACATCGACGCGGGTGGCGGCGCAGGCCACGACGAGCGCGACGGCGTCGCGGGCGACGCTCGACACGCCGTGCACGATGACAACACTTCGGGGCCGCAGCGCCGCCAACGGTTCGAGGACGCCCTCACGCATGGCTTCGGCAACGGCACGCACCTGCGCACCCGTCAACGCCGCCGCCTGCAGCAGACCCTCGGAGTCGCCCGCAATCAGATCGTCGACATCATCGAGGTCGGCGGTATCTGTACGCATAGGGTCAGCCTAGCGACGCATGGCGTTGCTGCCCACACACAGCCATATTCTGACCCACCAGATCTCGCGGGCGCGTCAGTCGACCGGGTCGGGCAACACACGAAGATGCCCACGCCTGCCGGGGCGCGGCTTCACCGCGCCGCTTCGGCGAGCAGCGTCGGCCCCGGAACGCACATCGGGACCCGAACGCACATCGGTCGTCGACGTACCCGCACGATGACGACCCGCGTGAACGTCGTCGAACGCCTCCTGGTCGAAACCGGGCGCGCGTCCCACAGCACCTGCGATTCCGCGTGCACCGACCTCACGCACGGCCTCGGCAAGGGCGGTCAGTTCGTAGTCTTCGGCGACCGGCGCCGAGAATCCCCGCTCACTGCGCAGCATCTCCCACCCGCGCGGCACCGTGATGCGGCGCGCGTGCTCGTCACACAGATCCCATGAGTGCGGCTCATCCGACGTGGCGAGAGGACCGATGACCGCCGTCGACTCGGCGTACACAAAGGTCAGGGTCGCCACCGCCGACCGGGAGCAAGCCGGGCGGCAGCATTGTCGGGGAAGCTTCACAGCAGAAAGGTTAGTCCCACGCCCCGGCGAACGGTGAGGCGACACGCGGCGCGGGGTCGGACACGCGGCCCGGGCCCGACACGCGGCACCCATCTCCGACGCGACAGCGGACGGTGGAGACTTACAATCTCGGCATGCGTATCGAACGGCGGCGCGCCACGCGCGATCGAAGCCAGGCTTCGCCGGTGCGCTCCTCGGAGAACCGGGTGTCCGATATGCGGCTCTCGGCCGTCCGCGCGGCGCGTCGAGCACGTCGCGACCGACGAGGCCGGGGTCTGCGCTCACCGCTGCTGCCGCAGGGAGTGCCGGCGTGGCGCAGCAAGTCGGACGAATTCGACACGGTCGTCCTCGAGGCGTTCGCGGAGATAGATGCACGTTGGCACGATCAACTCTCGGGACTCGACATCGCTGTCGACGAGATTCCGCGTCTTCTCCCGCGTGACCCGGAAACCGTTCAGTGGCCCGACGAGGTGACAGCCGACGGCGCCGTTCCGCTTGCGCGGTTGATGCCCGCAGGGGTCGATGTACACGGAGCGCCGACCAGGGCGCAGATCATCCTCTTCCGCCGGCCACTGGAGAGCAGGGCGAAGAAGGGCGAGGACCTACTCGACCTCGTTCACGAAGTCTTGGTACAGCAGGTCGCGACACACCTCGGACTCGACGAGGACATCATCGACCAAGGACCCGAGTAACCGAACTCGACCGGTCTACCGGCAGACGGTGTCACCAAAGATCGGGCCACCAGAGGACCGGGCCATCAGAGGACGGGGCTACCGGGGTGCGACCGATCGTCAGATGATGCCGCGCTTGAGGCGTCGACGCTCACGCTCGGAGAGTCCGCCCCAGATTCCGAAACGCTCGTCATTGTTCAAGGCGTACTCGAGGCACTCGGCCTTCACCTCGCAGCCCTGGCAGATGCGCTTCGCCTCTCGCGTGGAGCCACCCTTCTCCGGGAAGAAGGCCTCCGGATCGGTCTGCGCGCACAGCGCGCGATCTTGCCACTGATCTTCGATCTCGTCGAACAAGCCCTCGAAGTCGTTGGGCACCAAGGAAAGATGGCGCCGCTGCGAGTCCTCCTCAGCGCCGAGTGACACCTCAGGTGTCCCGATGAATGAATCATCAACGGGCCCAAGGGTTGTGAAATTCGCATCCCCACTCAACGGGGACGCGATCTCTGAATGTCCGTGTGGTTCAAGGGGATTGCCGATCGCGTTGTCGAATGCCATCGTCGGCGCCTCCTGCCTGGGAAGTCGTTGTTCTCTGTCGTCACGGCGGCGCGGCATCGGTGCCACACCACCACTCATACCCGTACATTCTCGATCTTCACCAAGTGTCCGGCGCGACCTGGCACCACCACGGTGTCGGATCAACCTTTCCGAATTCGAACACGTGATCGAACTTCGTTGCGATGCACCGATTCTCGATCTCGAACCAGAAATGACACTGATGTGATTAGACACGCAAGAGACGTGTCCGGTCAAGTTGAATCGAAATATTCCTTAATACCATCGACTGACAAAAACTCCCCGTAAGACACGAGTTGTGTTGCGGGGACACATCAATGTCACATCGGACGCGAATGGCGGGCGCAGCGTCGTGGTCCATGATATCGATTCGATCCGGACTCACTAGAGTGGGTCGTTGTGAAGGTGACGGTACTCGTCGGCGGTGTCGGCGGCGCACGATTTTTGTCCGGAGTTCGCGAACTGCTCGGTCCGACGCCGTTTCCCGACGCCGCGGGCGACGCGGCGTCGAGCAGCGGAAACGAGATCACCGCGGTGGTCAACGTCGGTGACGACGCGTGGATGCACGGCGTGCGCATCTGCCCCGATCTCGACACCTGTATGTACACGCTCGGCGGCGGAATCGACCCGGAGCGCAGTTGGGGTCGAGCCGACGAGTCGTGGCACGCCAAGGAGGAACTGGCCGCCTACGGCGCAGATCCCGACTGGTTCGGACTCGGCGACCGCGACCTTGCGACGCATCTGATCCGCACCCAGATGCTCGACGCCGGATACCGGCTCTCCGATGTCACCGCCGCGCTGTGTCGGCGTTGGCAGCCCGGCGTGCGACTGCTTCCCGCCACCGACGAACGTCACGAGACACACGTCGTCGTCTCCAAACCCGATGGGCGCGAAGGCGAGCGCGTCGCGATCCACTTCCAGGAGTGGTGGGTTCGTCATCGTGCGCAGATCCCGACGTTCGGGTTCGCGCAGGTCGGGTCCGACGACACCGCGCCCGCACCGGGTGTGGCCGAAGCGATTGCAGACGCCGACATCGTCCTGCTCGCACCGAGCAATCCCGTCGTCAGCATCGGCGCGATCGTCAGCGTCCCCGGCATCCGAAGCGCGTTGCGCACAACGTCGGCACCCGTGGTCGGCATCTCCCCGGTGATCGACAATCGACCGCTGCGGGGAATGGCCGACGAGTGCCTGTCGGTCATCGGCGTCGAGTCCTCCGCAGAGGCGATCGCCGCCCACTACGGGGCCCGCAGTGGCAACGGAATCCTCGACGGATGGCTGATCGCCGAGGGCGACACCGCAGACGTCGACGGCATCGCCATCGGAACGGCACCACTGCTGATGAGCGACCCACAGACGACCGCCGTGATGGTCCGTGACGCATGCGCCCTCGTCGGCGTCGACATTCCGCACCCCGCCCGCCCCGACGCCACCGGAGACGCCCGATGACGGCCGACGACAGCGCGGCATCGCAAGTCGGGGTCCTCCGCGACCACCGCGCCCCCGCGGCTCTGGAGATCATCCCGGTCACCGGTCTGCCCGAGTTCGACGCCACCACCGACCTCGCAGCGGAGATCACACGCCGCGCCCCGTGGTTGCGTAACGACGACGTCGTCGTCGTCACCAGCAAGGTCTTCTCCAAGACCGAGGGTCGGATGATTCCGGCACCCACCGATCCCGACGAGCGTGATGCCCTGCGGCGCAGGCTCATCGACGCCGAGTCGGTGCGCGTCCTCGCGCGCAAGAACCGCACGTTGATCACCGAGAACAAACTCGGCCTCGTGCAAGCCGCTGCGGGCGTCGACGGCTCCAATGTGCCCACCGACCAGATCGCCCTGCTCCCCGAGGACCCCGACGGCAGCGCACGACTGTTGCGCGAAGCCATCGCGAGACTCACGGGTCACCACGTCGCGGTCATCGTCACCGACACGATGGGCCGCGCCTGGCGTACCGGTCAGACCGACGTCGCCATCGGCGCGTCGGGAATCGCCGTGAGCCACCCCTACGAGGGAGGCGAGGATTCGTACGGCAACCCGTTGATCGTCACCGACATCGCCGTTGCCGACGAGATCGCCTCTGCCGCAGACCTGGTGAAGGGAAAGCTCGACGGCGTACCGGTCGCGGTGGTGCGGGGGCTTCGCGTGCACGACGACGGCTCGTCGGCGGCCCAGCTCGTCCGACCGGCCGATGAGGACCTGTTCCGCCTCGGGACCGCCGAGGCGATCGACCAGGGCAGGATCGAGGCGATCAGAACCCGGCGATCGATCCGGTCGTTCTCAGAAGAACCCGTTGCGCCCGAAGATCTCCGAGCCGCATTCGCCGACGCGTTGACCGCGCCTGCGCCCCACCACACGCATCCGTTCCGCTTCGTCTGGGTACGGTCACGCGAGCGTCGTGTCCGCCTCCTCGATGCGATGGGTGACGCGTGGCGGGCCGACCTCTCGTCGGACGACAAGTCACCGGAGTCGATCGCCAAGCGCGTGGGGCGCGGCCAGATACTCTACGACGCACCGGAACTGGTGATCCCGATGCTCACCGGCGACGGAGCGCACACCTACCCCGACTCACGTCGCAACGCCGCAGAGCACACGATGTTCACCGTCGCCGCGGGCGGCGCGGTCGCGAGCCTGCTCGTCGCGCTGTCTGCCCGCGGACTCGGCAGTTGCTGGGTCGGGTCGACGATCTTCGCGCCGGATGTGGTGCGTCGCGAGCTCGACGTCGACCCATCGTGGGAACCGTTGGGCGCCATCGCCATCGGGCACCCCGCCGAGCCACAGCAGCTACGCGAGCCGGCCCCGACCGACAAGTGGGTGATCGAGCGATGAGCGCTGATTCCCTGCACTCGTCGGCCGTCGAACTTCTTCGGTCATGGAATACCCAGGCGCCCGAACAGGATTCGCTGCGCCACGCCTATCTCGCATTCCTCGACGCGCAGCCGGACGCGTGTCTACGACGCAGCGTGCCCGGACATGTCACCGCGTCGACGATCGTGTTCGACGCCACGCACACCCACGTCCTGCTGACGCTGCATCCGCGTGTGGGCAAATGGATTCAGCTCGGTGGGCACTGCGAGGAATCCGACAACTCGATCGCCGACGCCGCACTGCGCGAAGCACGCGAGGAGTCGGGAATCGACGACCTCACGCTCGGCGCATTGGCGCAACTCCACACCCATCCCATCACCTGCTCGCTCGGCGTGCCGACCCGACACCTCGACGTCCGCTTCGCCGCGGTCGCGCCGCCGCAACCGGGTGGCAAGCTGCCGCACTTCGACATCAGCTCGGAGTCGGACGACCTGCGCTGGTGGCCCGTGGACGCGCTGCCCCACGACGACGGCACCGAGATCGAATCCCTCGTCACCGCCGCGCTGGCTCAGCTCGCTGCCCGACAGCAGGGTTGAGAGCGCCCTGCCGCGGGCGTGCGCTCAGATGCGGATGCCCTTGCCGACGGTGACCACCTCGCCGTTGCTGACGGCGAAGCGGTCGCGGTCGGCCGCGAGGTCGACGCCGACCTGCCCGCCGTCGGAGACGACGACGTTCTTGTCGAGAATCGCATGCCGCACAACGGCGCCCTTGCCGATCCGCACGCCGGGCATCAACACACTGCCCTCGACGATCGCGCCGTCTTCGACGTGCACGTTCGCAGAGATGACCGACTGCGAGACCGTCCCACCCGAGATGATGCTGCCGCCGCCGACGACGGAATCCTGCGCGGAGCCACCCTGTACGAACTTGGCGGGCGGAACGTTCAGCGACTCGGCACGTATCGGCCAGTTCTGGTTGTACAGATTGAAGACCGGGTGCACCGACACAAGATCCATGTGGGCGTCGTAGAACGCGTCGAGCGTTCCGACGTCACGCCAGTAGCCCTTGTCGCGTTCGGTGGCCCCGGGAACCTCGTTGTCCTTGAAGTCGTAGACATAGGCCGCCTTGCGGTCGACGAAGCTCGGGATGATGTCGCCACCCATGTCGTGATCGGAGTCGGCATCGGCCGCGTCCTTGATGATCGCCTCGACGAGCGCATCCGTCGTGAACACGTAGTTGCCCATCGACGCAAAGGTGACGTCCGGATCGTCAGGCGTCCCGGGCGGATCGCTCGGCTTCTCCAGGAAGCGCGTGATCTTGCCCGAGTCGTCGGAGTCGATGACACCGAAGGCCGACGCCTCGACGCGCGGCACCCGAATGCCTGCGACGGTCACTTCGGCACCGGACGCGATGTGAGCCTCGACCATCTGCGACGGATCCATCCGGTACACGTGATCGGCACCGAACACGACGATGTACTCCGGCTGTTCGTCGAAGATCAGGTTCAGCGACTGGTAGATCGCGTCGGCACTGCCCGTGTACCACCTGGGACCGAGACGCTGCTGCGCCGGGACGGGCGTGATGTACTCGCCATGAAATCCTGATGTCCACCAGGTTTGCGAGATGTGACGGTCGAGTGAGTGCGACTTGTACTGTGTCAGCACACAGATTCGCTCATACCCCGCGTTGACCAGATTCGAGAGCACGAAGTCGATCAGCCGGTACGCACCGCCGAACGGTACGGCGGGTTTGGCGCGGTCCTTGGTCAACGGGTACAGGCGTTTTCCCTCGCCACCGGCGAGGACGATTCCGAGAACGTGCGGCTGCGATCTCACACTCCCAACTTAACCGCCAACCACCAGTGGGGCCATACGAATCGCGGGTCCGTTCTCGAGCGATTCCACATGTGAATGGCGAACTCCGACGCATGGCGCTAGCGTCAGGACCCATGAGGGTGGCGATGATGACGCGGGAGTATCCACCCGAGGTCTACGGCGGTGCGGGAGTTCATGTCACCGAACTGGTCCGGCATCTCCGAAGTCTCGTCACCGTCGACGTGCACTGCATGGGCGTCCCCCGAGACGACGCCTTCGTCTACTCCCCCGACCCCGCACTGGCCGACGCCAATCCGGCGCTGTCGATGCTCTCGACGGATCTTCGGATGACGCAGGGAGCGGCAGGCGCCGACATCGCGCACTCGCACACCTGGTACACCGGTACCGCCGGGCATCTCGCCGCTCGCCTGTACGACATTCCACACATCCTGACCGCCCACTCCCTCGAACCGTTGCGGCCCTGGAAGGCCGAGCAACTCGGCGGTGGCTATCAGGTGTCGAGTTGGTCGGAACGCAACGCCGTCGAGTACGCCGATGCCGTCATCGCGGTGAGTTCGGGCATGCGCGCCGACGTGGTGAACGCCTACCCGCGGTTGGATCCTGAGCGAGTTCACGTGGTGCGCAACGGAATCGACACGACGCTGTGGTATCCGGTCGAAGAGCCGTACAACCAGGAGTCGACACTGGTGCGCCTGGGAATCGACCCGTCGCGTCCCGTCGTCGCGTTCGTCGGGCGCATCACGCGCCAGAAGGGCGTCGGACATCTCATCGCCGCCGCACATCATTTCGATCCGGCGATCCAGCTCGTCTTGTGTGCAGGCGCGCCCGACACACCAGAGATCGCAGCGCAGACCGAGGCCGCCGTGGCCGAGCTCGCCGCCGCGCGAGACGGAGTCCATTGGGTGCGAGAGATGCTGCCGCTACCTCGTATCCGCGAGATCCTCACCGCGGCAGATGTTTTCGTGTGCCCATCGGTGTACGAGCCGCTCGGAATCGTCAACCTCGAGGCGATGGCGTGCCAGACGGCTGTTGTCGCGTCGGCCGTCGGCGGAATCCCGGAAGTGGTGCGCGACAACGTCACCGGACAACTCGTTCCCTACGACCCCACCGATGCCGTCGGCTTCGAACGCGGAATCGCCGAGGCCGTCAACGACGTCGTGGGCGATCCGGCGGCAGCCACCGCGATGGGTAGCGCAGGACGCGAGCGCGCCGAATCCGAGTTCTCGTGGGACTCCATCGCCGAACAGACACTCGACGTCTACCGGTCGACGCTGGCCTGACACACCGTGACCGTCACGGCGACGGTGACCGGGGTGGTCGACGATCCCGGCGCGAATGCGTGTGCGGCACGCTCGATCTCGTCACGATCGCGATGGAAGGCCGTCGGACCCATGGCCACGAGGTCGGCGATCGTCGACGCCGGCACGTCACGGCGGTCGCGAATCACCGTGTGCTCGACGATATTGAAACGCTCACCGACTGCGGCGGAGATGGCGTCGGACTTGTCGGCAGCGACCGACAGCATCGACATCGGCTCGATCAGCTCGCCGAGGTGATCGGGCGCCGGCGTGACGATGATCCACCGCCCACCGCGGCGCAGAATGCGCGCGGTCTCGTCGACGTTGCGCGGCGCGAACACCGACAGCACGACGTCGGCGCAGTCGTCGACGAACGGGAGATCGCGCCAGACGTCGGCGACGACGGCACCGCCGGGAATCCTACGCGTCAACGCGCGGGCACAGTATTTCGAGAGATCGACACCAACACGGCGAGAGTGCTCGACGCCGCCCAGCGCGGCCGAGAGGTAGTGTCCCGGTCCGGCACCCAGATCGATGATCACCGGTGCATCCGTGTGCACCTGCATGCCGGGAACTAATGCTGCTGCGGCCTGGGCGACCGCGTTCACGACAGGATCGAGAACACCTGCGTCGTGGACTCGCAGGCGTGCCGACACCATGTCGGCGGTGTCGGACTTGAGCGAACCGGATCGGCCGCCGAGCAACGATACGTAGCCCTGCTTGGCGATGTCGAACGAGTGTCGGAGCGGGCAGAACAGGCGCCTGCCGGGTTCATCGACGGTGAGACGCTCTCCGCAGACCGGGCAGCGGAGCAGGTCGGCGATGTCGGCGACGGATCCCGCACGTCCTGGCTGCGCCCGTGGCTCCTGAGTCAGCCGGTGACCCCGCGCAGCTCTTCACCCAGCGCCGCGGCTTCGTCTGCGGTCAGTTCGACGACGAGACGGCCGCCACCCTCGATAGGAATGCGGACAACGATCCCACGCCCCTCCTTGGCTGCTTCCAGGGGTCCATCCCCAGTACGTGGCTTCATCGCCGCCATTTCGCAAACTCCCTTCAGAGTTCTCCTCGCCGTGGTGGATCCGACGACAGCGCACGGCTGCCGTGTCAATGATACGTGTTCACTGAATCGGCCCGACCGACGGACGCGCAAACGGTTAGTCGAGGTCGTCCTGCGACGTCGAATCCCCCGCACGCGCGGCGTGCGTGGAGTCGTAGACCGACCCGCTCTCGGCCGACACCGGTTCGGCGGCGTCGCGCGCCTGCAGGGTGAGCACCACTGCACGCAGCTCGTCGATCTCCGCGGCAAGCCGCTCGAGAGCCCAGTCCACCTCGCGCGGCTTGTAGCCGCGCACCGTCTGAGCGAAGACAAGGGACCGCACATCGTCGCCTGCGATACCCGCGGCGGGCAGGCGGGTCAGGGTTGTGTCGTCGTCGATCGGGGGCAATTCTTCTCCCCGACCGAACACGAACCACACGACAGCGAACACGGCGGCCACGACCACCACCATGATCAGCAGGTAGAGCAACAGCGTCTGCATGGAGAGAAGTCTATGACCGCCGTGCCGACGCTCAGATCAGCTGGCCATCTCCTCGGCCGTCGCGTCGGCGCCGCGAACGGTGTTCATCGGCGGACGATCCTCGAGATAGAGGTCGGTGGTGTGCGGGGTGAAGGTGCCGTCCGGCTCCGCGGTGAACTGGGTGAGCCCGGCCCCTGAGTCCTCGATGCCGCATCGTCGCATCAACGTGCCGACGATCTGCCTGCTCATGACGCCCAACTCGATCAGCGGGCGGTTGCGATGTGTGCGGACACCCAGATTCACCTGGCCGATGCCGGGCAGTCCATAGCGGTCGTAGGTGTCGATCAGCAGTCCGATCTCGACTCCGTACCCCGGCGCGAATGGAACGGCCGAGAGCAACTCCCGCGTGCCCGCGTACTCGCCGCCCAGCGGCTGGAGCACTGCGGTCAGCTCGGGTTTCTGCGATGCGAGCAGCGGCCGGGCCACCAGTTCGGTGACTCGCCCGCCACCGTTGGCGTCCTGGGTTGCTCCTGTCCGCAGTGGACGCCGGTAGTAGCCCTTGACGAGGTGGATCTGCGGGTTGACCAGGAGCGGTCCGAGCATCTTGGGCACGAACATCGGGTCGGGGTCGATGAGGTCGGAGTCGACGAAGGCGATGAGGTCGCCGGTGACCGCGGCGATGGACCGCCACAGCACCTCTCCCTTGCCCTTCACCGGCTCGAGTTCCGGTACGGCCTCCTCGCGGGTGATGACCCGGGCACCGGCGGCGATTGCTCGCTCCGCGGTGGCGTCGGTGGACCCGGAGTCGAGGACGACGAGTTCGTCGACGAGCGTGCCGACGAGAGGCCTGATCGTCGCGATCACATCGGCGACGGTCTCCTCCTCGTTGAGCGCGGGCAGGACGACAGACACCGTGCGTCCCTGTTTGGCAGCCACGAGTTCTTCGATGGTCCAGTCCGGCTGTTCCCACGTGTGCGTACTCGACCACGACTGTTCCTCGCCGATGGCGTCGGCGGGGGTCGGCCACATGGCTGTGCGGTCGCGGTTGTTTGAAGCGGTCGCCCTGTGGCGAGCTTGGGTTCGACGTACCTGTTCGGTCATGCGAGTCCCCTGACTGTTCGGGCGGGTGGCCGTGTTCCCGCTATTGCAGCGACCATGTCGACCACGCGACGCGTGGCGGCGACCTCATGGACGCGAAAGATCCGAGCTCCGGATGCGGCGCTCAATGCTGTCGCGGCCAGTGTCCCCTCCACTCGTTCGTCGAGGTCCACACCCAGAGTCTCCCCCACGAAATCCTTGTTGCTCAGTGCCATCAGCACTGGCCAGCCTGTATTAACAAGATCTTTTACGTGGCGTAACAGGAGCAGCCCGTGGTGAGTGTTTTTGCCGAAGTCGTGTGTCGGGTCGATAACGATTGAGTCGCGGGCCACGCCCTGCGCTTCGGCCGCTTCGGCCGCCCGGGTCACCTGGGCGATCACCTCTGCCACCACATCGGTCGGTTTCTCGCCGTAGGCGACGCGATGTGGCCGCGTGCGGACCTCCATGCCGCCGGTGTGTGAACACACGATCCCGGCACGCCGTGCCGCGGCGACCTTCACGAGATCGGGATCGGCACCCGCCCAGGTGTCGTTGATGAGGTCGGCCCCCACAGCGCACGCCCGATCGGCCACTTCCGCGCGCCAGGTATCCACACTGATCAGCAGATCCGGGTAGCGCTCACGGATCCACTCGACCATCGGCACGACCCGCTCGGTCTCGGTCGCGGCGTCGACCTCCTCGCCGGGACCCGCTTTCACGCCACCGATGTCGACGATGTCGGCACCCTCCGCCACGACCTGCCGAATGCGTGCCTTCGCCGCGTCGTCGGAGAACGACGATCCGCGGTCGTAGAACGAATCGGGCGTGCGGTTGACGATGGCCATCACCAGGGCCCGATCGGCAGGCACGGGCCTGCCGCACAGGGTCGCGTTCATGGGAGCCAGCGTAGCGATCGCCGCGGATCACAGACCGTCGGCGACCGCCTGCGCCGGCGGTTCACTGCGTGTTCAGTTCTTGGGCACCTTGGCATTCGCCACGTCGTCGGCGTAGCCGTCGTAGTACTCGACGTAGCCCTCCGAGCGGCCCTTGAGCACGTAGAGCGGATCGTCGCCGGTGTCGGTGTAGCCCTCGTCACGGAGTTCGACCTTGCGGTTCTTGAATGTCGACGTCGCCTCGAGATGGTCGACGACGCGCACGAACAGCGGGATCGCATACGACGGCAGTGCGTCGTAGAGGTGTGCCGCGAGCTCCTTGCCGTTGAGCTCACCTCCGTCGCGGAGGGTGATCGCACCCATGCCCGCCTTGCCGTCGGCTCCGGAGACCTCGACCCCGAACACGACGGACTGGCCGACCTGACCGAACCCGTCGAGACCCGCCTCGACCTGCGTTGTCGCAACGTTCTCGCCCTTCCAGCGGAACGTGTCACCGAGGCGATCGACGAAAGCGATGTGGAAGAAGCCCTGATCGCGGACGAGGTCGCCCGAGTTGAACCACTCGTCGCCATCCTTGAACGCATCGCGGACGATCTTCTTCTCGGTCTCCGAGGGATCAGTGTAGCCGTCGATCGGGACGCGGTCATTGATGCCGGAGATCAGCAATCCGATGCCGCCGCGCTTGACCTTGGTCAGTCGGCCGTCGGCGTTGCGCTGAGGCTTGCCCTCGTCGTCGTACTCGACGATCGCGTACGGCAGTGGGCAGAACCCGGCGGTGCGCTCGACGCTGAAGGCATTGACGAAGACCAGGTTGAGTTCGCTCGCGCCGTAGAACTCGACGATGCGCTCGATACCGAAGCGTCGCTGGAACTCGTCCCAGATATCGGGGCGCATGCCGTTGCCGACGATGAGCCGGACGTCGTGTGCGCGGTCGGTCGGCTTCTCGGGCTGGGCGAGCAGGTACCGGCAGAGCTCCCCGATGTAGCAGAACGCCGTGGCGCGATTGCGGATGACGTCGTCCCAGAATTTCGACGCCGAGAAGTGCTTGCCGATCGCGATGCAGGCGCCCGCCGCGAGGACAGACGAGAGCGAAACGCTCAGCGCGTTGTTGTGATAGAGCGGCAGCGGAACGTACATGGTGTCGCTGTGCTTGAGGCGGACGGCGAGCCCACCGATTCCGGAAAGGCTTGCCAGCCAACGGTTGTGGCTCATCACGCTCGCCTTGGGCATGCCCGTCGTGCCCGAGGTGAAGATGTAGAACGCCTCGGTGGAGGCAGGCAGGTCCGCGGTGACCGAGGGGTTGGTTTCCGGTTTCCCGTCGGCTTCCTTCTCGAACTGCTCGAAGTCGTAGACATGCGTCGGCAGCGCGTCGGCGTCGATGGACTCGAGGGCCTCGCTGCAGTCGGGATCGAAGACCAGGACACGTGCGCCGAGCAGCTTCACACTGTGTTCGAGAACGTCGCCGCGCTGGTTGTAATTCAGCACTCCGGCGATCGCACCGAGTTTGACCGTCGCGAGCATGAGCAACAGGTCCGTCGGGCAGTTCTTCGACAGGATCGCGACGACGTCGCCCTTGGTCACCCCGTCCTCTTGGAGCACCCCGGCGAACCTGTTCACATGCCGGTTGGCCTCGCCGTAAGTGATGGTCTTGCCCTCGAAGCGGATGAACGGACGCTCCGGATGATCGGCCGCACGCTTGGCGAAGATCGAGCCGATCGTGCGCTTGGCATCGGGCGGGCGCCTGATCAGACCCGGCGCGTTCTTGATCATGCCGACGGCGTCGGGAGCCATCTTGGCGACACCCTTCAACACGTCCGATATTCCGACAACCTTGGTGGCGTCACCTGACATCTATTTCCACCCTCCGCTACGTGTGCCAACACGCGTCAAAACGTGTTCTTCGACACCTTACCGTTCAGTAGCAAACGCGAGGGCGGCCGGCACCGTGGCCGCCACTTTTAGCCGCGCAAGTGACCGCTCCGACACGAACCCCTGACCGTGCAAGTCTTGCAGCCAGTCGAGCAGCGGCGAGTAGAAACCGAATGGATCGCAGATGATGACCGGTTTGTCGTGCATCCCGAGGTAGCCGCCGGTCCAGGTCTCGAAGAACTCCTCGAGGGTGCCTATCCCTCCGGGCAAGGTGATGAATGCGTCGGCGCGGTCGTCCATCAGTTGCTTGCGCTGGCGCATGGTCTCGGTCACGACGAGTTCGTCGGCGTCGAGGTCGGCGACCTCGCGCTCCATCAGCGCCCGCGGGATGATCCCGACGGTCGTGCCGCCCGCCGCGCGTGTTGCCGATGCGACCGCCCCCATCATCGACACATTGCCACCACCCGAGACCAGCGTGTGTCCCGCGGCGCCGATCGCGGTTCCGAGCTCTGCCGCGAGGTCGAGGTAGCGCGCGTCGACCGGACCCGACGCGCAGTACACGCAGATCGCGGTCATCGGGTGGGAGTCGCGTCGACGATGATCTGCACCGCTTCCTCGGGGGTGTCGACGACGTGGAAGAGGTCGAGGTCGTCGGAGGAGATCATCCCTCCCGCGAGGAGACGGTCGCGCATCCAGTCGACGAGACCCGCCCAGTGCTCACGTCCGAGCAACACGATCGGGAAGCGCACCACCTTCTTGGTCTGCACCAGGGTGAGTGCCTCGAAGAGTTCGTCGAGCGTCCCGAACCCGCCGGGCAGACAGACGAATGCCTGCGCGTACTTGACGAACATCGTCTTGCGGACGAAGAAGTAGCGGAAGTTCATCCCGAGATCGACCCACGGGTTGAGGTGCTGCTCGAACGGCAGCTCGATGTTCAGGCCGATGGAGCGCGAATCCGTATGCGCGGCACCGCGATTGGCCGCCTCCATGACACCTGGTCCACCCCCGGTGATGACCGCGTAACCCGCCTCCCCGAGTGCCTTGCCCAACCGGACGCCGAGGTCGTACTCGGGGGTTCCCTCCCGGGTGCGCGCCGACCCGAACACCGTCACCGCCTCGGCGACGTCGTTCATCGCGTCGAAGCCCGCAACGAACTCGGATTGGATGCGCAGCACCCGCCACGAGTCGCGCATGGTGCGTTCGGCGCGCAGCGTCTGGTCACGTGGGTCCACCCACTGCAGCAGCCGCCGATCGGTGGTCTCGGGTCGCTGCAGATCTCGCCGGATCCGCATCGGCCCGACGTAGCAGGCACCCTCGTCGATCACCACCTCGGCGCCTGCCAGGTCGCCGCTCGCGTCGGAGTCGGTGGCGCGTTGCGGCGTGCTCGGCACAGCGTCGGACGAGGCGTCTTCAGGTACGGATGACATGCAGGTCACGCTAGCAAGCCTTCGGGTGCGGATCGACGTCGTCGGGGTCCGAGAGCCGGCAGCCCTACAGACCGCACCTCATCTGTGACGATCTACCTTCTGCACTGCCGAAGGTGCCGAGCGGCAGATGAGGTGCGGATCATCGATGGTCGCGTCGAATGCGGCGCCGACGAATCCGCGACCGCCGTCAGACCAGCGGCGGCGACAGTTGCGCGAAGCCGTCTTGCCGCCGGTACGGGAAGTAGGGATAGGGCGCCTCGCGCTCGGAGACCGCGTCGAGGCGGGCGACCTGGGCGTCGTCGAGTGTCCAGCCGACGCTGCCGAGGTTGTCGGCCAACTGCGTCTGCGTGCGCGCCCCGATGATCACGCTCGACACGGTCGGCCGACGCAGCAACCAGTTGAGTGCCACCTGCGGAATGCTCCGACCGGTCTGTGCGGCGATGTCGGCGAGCACCTCCACGACGTCGTAGAGCAGGTCGTCGTCGACGGGAGGTCCCGCGTCCGCGGTCGCCGACAACCTAGACGGTCCGGAGGGCGTGACCCCACGACGCAGCTTGCCCGTCAACCGACCCCAGCCGAGTGGACTCCACACGATCGCGCCGACACCCTCGGCCACTCCGAGCGGCATCAGCTCCCACTCGTAGTCGCGACCGATGAGTGAGTAGTAGACCTGGTGCGCGACATAGCGGGCGCGCGCCCGACGCTCGGCTACCGCGAGCGACGACATCAGTTGCCACCCACTGAAATTCGACACTCCGACATAGCGGATCTTGCCCGCGCGCACGAGGTCGTCGAGGGCGTCGACCGTCTCCTCGATCGGCGTGCGGGCGTCGAACGCATGGAGTTGGAAGAGGTCGATGCGATCGGTGTCGAGTCGTCGGAGCGCGGCATCGACCGCACCTATCAGGCGTGATCGCGACGTTCCGGCGTCGGTCGGCCGCGTTCCGGTCGGCAGTGCGGCCTTCGTCGACACGATCACATCGTCGCGTCGCCCCTTCAACGCCGCGCCGAGGATCTCTTCCGACGCCCCGTCCGAGTAGACGTCTGCGGTGTCGAACAGTGTCACGCCCGCGTCGAGGCACGCGTCGACCATCGCCCGCGCCTCGTCGACGTCGACACTTCCCCACGCGCCGAAGAAGTCGCCGACCCCGCCGAACGTCGCAGCCCCGAACCCGACCTCAGAGACGACGAGCTCGGAATTCCCCACGGTGCGATATTCCATATTTCCTCCTTAACGGAACCAGTTTCCCGTTAAGAACGTAGCGCATGTTGCCCCTTAACGGAACCCCTGTTCCGTTAAGGGTCGACGGTGGGTACGCTCAGTTCATGGTCGACACCACGACACCGCGTCCGGAAGGTCGCACAGCACCACCGCGTCCGGGCGGTCGCACAGCGGCGGTCCGGGCCGCGGTCCTCACCGCGACCGAGGACGCGCTCATCGACGCGGGCTTCGCGAGTATCGATCTCAGCGCGATTGCCGCTGCGGCGGGTGTCGGCAAGACGACGGTCTACCGACGTTGGGGTACACCCGAGGCGTTGGTGGCCGATCTACTGCGAGAGATGGCAACACAGTCCGTATCTGCCACGCGCACAGGCAATCTCGCCGACGACCTACTGGCAAACGCACGGCTCGTCGTCGACACGCTGCGCGATCGGAGGCAGGGCCCGCTGTTCGGCGCGCTCATCGCGGCGGCCACCGGTGACGACCGCACGCGCGACGCGCTCGCCGAGTTCTACCGCACGCGGGTGAGTGAATGGGCGAGCTGCGTCGACGACGCGATCGTTCGAGGCGACATCCCCGACGACACCGACACGTCTGCGGTGATCCGATCCGTGTCGGCGCCGCTGTACTACCTGATGCTCACGGGCGTCCGCACGCCGACCGAGCACGACGCACGGGTGGCGGTCGACGCGACACTCGCCGCGCTCGACGCCGGGGTCTTCAGCACAGACACGGTCAGGACAGATACGCCCTGAGGAGTTCGGTGACCTCGGCGATCTGAGCGACAGGTACGCGCTCGTCGACGCGGTGCGCGAGGTTCGGATCACCCGGGCCGAGGTTGACGGCCGGGATTCCGAGAGCCGAGAACCGCGACACGTCGGTCCAGCCGTACTTCGCACGGAACCGACCGTGAGCGGCGTCGACCAGCGCGGCTGCGGCGGGGTGGCTGAGTCCTGGCAGCGCGCCCGGTGCGGCGTCGGTCAGTTCGAGCGTGATCATGTCGGTGTCGAGATCGTGGGCGAACACGTCGCGAACGTGGTCGAGTGCGTCGTCGACGCTGCGGTCGGGGGCGAACCGGAAGTTGATGGTCACCCAGGCGCTGTCGGGTATCACATTGCCCGCCACTCCCCCGCCGATGCCGACCGCCGACAGCCCCTCGCGATACTCACAGCCGTCGATGTTGACGTAGCGCGGCTGATAGTTCGCAAGCGTGGTGAGGACTCCGGCGAGTTTGTGAATTGCGTTGTCGCCCATCCACGATCGCGCCGAATGCGCACGGGTGCCCGACGCGGTGAGCCGAACACGCAGGGTCCCCTGGCATCCGGCTTCGATCTGCCCGGCAGTCGGTTCACCGAGAATCGCAACGTCGCCTGAAAGCCATTCGGGCAGTTCGCGTTCGAGGAATCCGAGCCCGTTGTACTCGGCCGCGATCTCTTCGCAGTCGTAGAAGATGAGCGTGAGATCGTGCGACGGATCGTCGAGAGTTGCGGCGAGATGGAGGAAGACCGCGTCGCCCGATTTCATGTCGACGGTTCCGCAGCCGTGCAGCACGTCGCCCTCGGCATCGTCGACGGTGCGTCGGCTCGGCAGGTTGCCCGCGACAGGCACGGTGTCGAGGTGGCCAGCGAGGATGACTCGGCTCGGCTTACCGCGATTCGTGCGCGCGAGAACGCGATTGCCGTGCCGGAGCACCTCGAACCCGACCGTCTGTTCGCGGAGCGCCTTCTCGACGGCGTCGGCGATCGCCGATTCGTTGTGCGACTCGCTCTCGATGTCGACGAGTGCAGCGGTCAACTCGACGGGGTCGGCATGCAGGTCGAGTTCGGCAACGGAGTTCTCGGTGGTGCTCACCTCTCCAACTTATCGCGCGTGTGCCGACCCATCGCCCCTTGTGCACCGTCGGGATGGCACAGGCGACGGCCTCAGAGGTCGATCGTGTCCAGATGCCACTCCACGGACTCGAACGCGGGCATCTCGCGACCGTCGTCGACGCCGATCTCGCGTGCGATGGCGGCTTCGAGCGCGTTGCTCATCGCCATGACCAGGTCGTCGTTGCGGCCCTTGACGGCGCCGAGATTGTTCATCTCGCCGGGATCGGTGCGCAGATCGTAGAGTTCGACGTCGTTGTGCTCGTAGAGTTCGTCGATGTCGGCGGGAACGTGCCGTTGAATCGGCGCGAAGTAGCGGGTGAACTTGTACCGGCCGTCGAAGACCGTGCGCAGACTGCCGCGCTTGGTGAAGTCGGGTTGCCAGCCCGATGCGAACAACTCCGCCTGCGGATCCTTGCCTGCCGCCTTGAGTTCGACGACGGCACGAATCGTCTCGGCGTCGTTGGTCGCGATCCCACTGTAGGTGTAAAGGATTGCATCGCGCCTGCTGTGCAGTTCGGCCGACGCCGGGTCCGATAGCGCCTCGGAGAAGTCGCATCCGGGGAGGTCACGCCCGGCGAACTCAGATGCGTTGGTCGATGAGATTCCTGCCATCGACAACAGGCTGGGCACCAGATCGATATGACCGGTGAGCGCATTCATGCTCTGGCCACCGGCGACGTCCGGGTGGCGGACGTGCATCGGCAGATGAATGCACTCCTCGTAGGCGAACGGCCCTTTGCCGCGGAGTCCGTGCGCACCACCCATTTCGCCGTGATCGGAGGTGAAGACCACGATCGTGTTGTCGCCGAGACCGAGGTTGTCGAGCTCGGTGAGCAAGAGTTCGAGTTGGCGGTCGACAGATCGGATGCTGTTGAGGTAGAAGTCCGAATGCCGTTGCCAGCGTTCCTCTTCCAGCGGGATATGACCGAGCGTATACGCCCATGCGCGGTCGAACTCACCGTGTGCTGCCGGTCGGCCCGACTCGTCGAATCGCTGCCCGAGGCTCGACGGAAGTGTTGTGTTCCACGACTTCTCGTAGAGGACGTTGGTGGGCGCGGGCGCCGCCTCCATGAGAAGACGCCCGGTGTCCTGCACCGGCTCGCCGGGAAGATCGGTGTTGAAGTACATGATGTCGTGCGGGTTCACCAGCGACACGAACAATGCCCACGGTCGCTGCTCGTCGGTGAGGGGACGGCCCCTGTTGCGCAGCCACGCGAGCGCGGTTCCGCCGATGACGTCGTCGAACTTGTAGCCACCCAACGTCTTTCCCACCACGTCACCCGGCCACATGTAGTCAGAGAACCCGTAGTTGTTCATTTCCGCGGTGAACAGGCGCTCGGGGTTCTCGACGTCGAACGCGGCGTTGAGATGCCACTTGCCCTTGTAGGCGGTGTAGTAGCCGCCCATCCGGAGCATGTCGCCGACGGTCGGGATGTCGTAGCTCATCGGCGCCACGTAGCGCATGTCGGAGTTGTCGAACATCTTGGTGTCCGGAGTCTGCAGTCCGGTGATCATCACCGATCGCGAACTCGTGCACATCGATGCCGGGGCGTAGTGCTTCTCGAAGCTGACGCCCTCGGACTGCAGTCGTTCTCGTCCCGGCAGGTCCATGCCCTGTGGCCACGAGTCGAAGTACCGCTCTTGATCGGTGAAGACGAAGACGATGTTGGGCTGAGTCATCGGTTACCTCGAGGGGTCGAGAAGCATTCTCTGTATGCTTCACTACAGAGAATGTAGCTCTTCATATAGTGGATGTCCATGAATGCACAGAGTCCTGGGTAGGCTGGCCTGGTGAGTTCCTCGTCAGAACAGCCGTCTGCACCGTCGACGCGCCAGCGACCGTCGACCGCGCAGACAGGGCGTCGCCGTTCGCCCGGATCGCGCGAGCGAATCCTCGATGCCGCAACCGAAGTCGCGTCGGAGCTCGGCTACGACGGCACCACGATCGCCCAGGTGAGCAAGCGCGCAGGGCTGCCGCCGACATCGATCTACTGGCAGTTCGCCGACAAAGACGAGATGATCGCGGCGGTCATCGAGCGCAGCTTCCAGCGCTGGGTGACGACCATCGATCTACCGACCAATCAGGCGAGGGTCCGGGCGCTGGAGATCGGACGACATGTGGCGAGTGCGCTGACACGAAGTCCCGACTTCCACCGACTCGGACTCAAACTCGCCCTCCAACGTCGGGAGAAGCAGCCGAGCGGCCGCGAGATCTACCTCAATGCCCGCGCCATCACCCACGGCCAGTTCGCCACTCTTGTTCGCGACGCCGCGCCCGAGTTGAGCGACCGCGGGGTCGACCTGGTCGCCACCTACGCCATCTCCGGCGCGGACGGTATCTTCGTCGCACGCGAGATCGACGGCGATGCAGTCGATTTCGTCGCGCTCTTCGAACTGCACGCACGGATCGTCTTCGGGGCCGCGATCGAGATCGTGTTGGCCGACGAGGCGGCGTCGACGGCCCGGTAGCAGTCGCCGAGCACCGGTGGCATGGTGGAACGCATGCTGGGAACCGTCATCCACGCGCCATTCGACGTGCGCTTCGAAGAGCTCGATCGACCCGCGATCATCGAACCGACCGACGCGATCGTCCGGCTGTCGGCGACCTGCGTGTGCGGGTCGGATCTGTGGACCTATCGCGGCATCAACGAGATCACCCACCCCGTGTCGATGGGACACGAATACGTCGGCGTCGTCGAAGAGGTCGGGTCCGCGGTCACCGGGGTGGCGCCCGGTCAGTTCGTGATCGGCTCGTTCTTCGCATCCGACAACACCTGCGACATCTGTCGGGCCGGATACCAGACCGGCTGTGTACACCGCGCGCCCGTACGCGGCGCGCAGGCCGAGTACCTCCGCGTCCCGCTTGCCGACGGCACGCTGGTCGCGACACCCGAGGTTCCCGACGACGAGATCGTGCCCGACCTTCTCAGTGCGTCCGACGTCCTCGGGACCGGTTGGTTCGGTGCTACCGCAGCCCAGGTCGGGCCGGGCAAGACCGTCGTCGTGGTCGGCGACGGCGCCGTCGGACTGTTGGCCGTGCTCGCCTCTGCCCAACTCGGCGCCGAGCGGATCATCGCGATGAGCAGGCACGAGCAGCGCCAGAAGCTGGCCCTGGAGTTCGGGGCAACCGATATCGTGGCCGAACGCGGCGACGAGGGCGTCGCGGCGGTGAAGGAACTGACGAACGGGCTCGGCGCACACTCGGTGATCGAGGCAGTCGGCACGCAGCAGTCGATGACGCAGGCCATCGATTCGACGCGGCCGGGCGGACACGTCGGCTTCGTCGGGGTGGCACACGGAGTGGAGATTCCCGGCGACCAGCTCTTCTACAAACTCGTCCACCTCCACGGCGGCCCAGCGCCCGTCCGTCGGTTCCTCCCGGATCTCATCACGCGCATCATGAGTCGAGACATCAACCCGGGCAAGGTCTTTGACCTCACAATGCCACTGAGCGACGTGGCGCAGGGCTACGCCGCGATGGACGAGCGACGGGCGATCAAGGCGTTGCTGCAACCCTGACAAACCCACCGTGTCCGAAAGGTTCATGTGCTGACCGCGGCCGTCGCATAGTGTCGCGCACATGAGCGAAGACATCACTCCACGACCCGTTCTCAACGCCATCTCGTTCGTCGTCGCCGACATGGCGGCGACGGTCGAGTTCTATTCGCAACTCGGACTCGAGTTCGACGCCGACGCCGCGAACGCCCCACACGCACAAGCCACCGTCGCAGGCATGCAGATCATGTTCGACACCCGCGCCGTCGTGCCGTCATTCATGCCCGACTGGTACGTGCCGGAGGGAGGCCATCGCGCCGCCCTCGCCTTCGAATGTTCTTCGCCCGCAGCGGTCGACGCCGAGCACACCCGCCTTGTCGACCTCGGCTATCGATCGCTGCTCACCCCGTTCGACGCGGTGTGGGGACAGCGCTACGCGGTCATCCTCGACCCCGACGACAACCCGGTTGACCTCTACTGCGCGCTGAGCTGAGCAACGTCGGCCTCCGTTGGCACGAACGCTGTCGGAGACGCGCCGGCAAGCGCAACGAAGTCGCGGAACATGTGGGCGTAGTCGGCGTACCCGGCGCGATATGCCACCGCCGACAGATCGTCGTCGCCGAGCACACTCATCGCGTGCCGCATGCGGAGAATCCTGGCCAACGTCTTCGCTCCATACCCGAAGTACTGCAACGACATTCGATGCAGAGTCCGTTCGGTGACGGACAGTTCCGCTGCACATTCGGCGACCGGCACCCGACGATGCAGCATGTCGACGAGGTGCCATGACCAGAGCGGCGGGGCCGCGTGCCGATCAGCGGTGCACAACTCGGTCAGCGTGGCGACCTTGTCGTCGGAGGCTTCCAACAGCTCACACCAGCGTTCGACACGCGGTCGCTCCCACAGGGCGTCGGCGTCGACCCGCAGATCACGGAGATCCCGGGCGGGTACACCGAGCAGCCCCTGCGCATGTCCGGGAAAGAAACGAAGCCCGACCATGTCACGCGGTTGGTGCGAGACAAAGACATTCGGACGAGTGTCCGGGCCCGCGAACAACAGACTCTCACCGGTCCAGATGACGTCCATACAGCCGTCGGGAAGGATTGTCGCTTCGCCGACGTCGACGGCGCCTCGCCACGCGTGAACGACTGCCACGGGTGGGGCTGATGCCGTCATTCGTCCAGTGTCGCCCACCGCAGGTTCGGGTGTCAGCCCACCGGACCCAAAGCCCTGTCGTGTTGGGACGAAAGACCCTCTCCCCCAAGCCAACCGAGGTCGAACATTGGATACGTAGACCACTCGTCGAGGAGATGATGTCCGATGTCCATCCGCCGCACGCACACCGATAACCCGCAGCACCCCGCCGCCATCGTCGGATTCGCGATCTTTCTGGTCGGTTTCGGCGCCGCACCGCTTGCCCTGACAGCGCTCGCCTTCGGACACGGAACCGCCGCCCTTGTCGCCGCGATCGTGGCGGTCATCGGAATGGCGATCGGGATCGGCATCGTCTCGGTGATGACACGACGCCTGCACCACAGCGCGCTGCTGCCCGATGAATCACCGAAAGAGGAGCAGCACTACCTGGAGGTCTACCGCCACCAGGCCGCCTGAGCGCGCGGCCACGATGTTGGCCAGCGAGGTCGAGGTCCCGAGTTGGGCGGGGCGTCGACCTCGCTGTGCTTCCTGGTCGACGTTCGTATCTTGCCCTCATCGACCATCAAAATGTGACCTTGGTAACACTAGGCTGAGAGCGTCGTCGAATCGAGGAGATGGCGCCATGACGGCTTTCCACAGATCTCACGTGTCACACGGCAATCACCCGATGGGGGTGGTCGCCTTCGTTCTCGTGCTGGCGGGCTTCCTGTCGCTGGCGATCTCGCTGACCATGTTGGCGACGGGCGAAACCACCGCGGGCATCGTCTGGGCGGTGGTCATGGTGGCGGCGTTCGCCGGTGGTGCGGCGGTGCTGATCGCACTGAGCCGACAGATGTACCACAGCGCGTTCTTCCCGGTGAACACCGAGCACGACCGCGCCGAGTACGACCACATGTATCACCAGCACTGATTCGGGTCGATCCCGGCGACCTGCCCCAATCCGAGCGGAGGTCGCCGGTAAACTCCTGCCCGTGACGACGAATGGCGCTTACGCAACAGGCATCGCAACCGTGACCAACGGAGGGTCCGCCGATCCCGGCGTTGTCCTCGACGTCTGGTACCCGGACCCCGAACTCGCAACGCCCGATCTTGCCGACACCAAGATCCTCGAGGGCGACGACATTCCCACAGACCTGAACGATCTGGTCGGGCTCGATGAGGCACGCGGCGTCAAGATCGTCGCGATGCGCACCTCCATTGCTGATCTGTCGGTCGCCCCGTCGGATGCCTACGACGTGTACCTGCGTCTGCACCTGCTGTCGCATCGACTCATCGAGCCGCACGAGGCGAATCTCGAGGGCATCTTCGGTCTGCTGTCGAACGTCGTCTGGACGAACTTCGGCCCGTGCCCGGTGGAGGGATTCGAGAAGGTTCGACGACGCCTTCGCGCTCGCGGACACGTGACCGTACTGAGCATCGACAAGTTCCCCCGGATGGTCGACTACGTCGCACCCGGCGGAGTCCGCATCGGCGACGCCGATCGCGTGCGTCTCGGCGCACACCTCGCCCCCGGCACCACCGTGATGCACGAGGGATTCGTGAACTACAACGCGGGCACGCTCGGGTCGTCGATGGTCGAGGGTCGGATCTCCGCGGGCGTCGTCGTCGGCGATGGTTCGGACATCGGTGGCGGAGCGTCGACGATGGGCACGCTATCGGGTGGCGGCAAAGAGATCATCTCGCTGGGCAAGCGCTGCCTGCTCGGCGCGAACTCCGGCTGCGGCATTCCTCTCGGCGACGACTGTGTCATCGAAGCAGGTCTGTACGTGACCGCCGGCACCAAGGTGACCGGACCCGACGGCGCGTCGATCAAGGCGCGCGAGTTGTCCGGACAGTCGAATCTGCTGTTCCGCCGCAACAGCCTCACCGGCGCCGTCGAGGTTGTGCCGTGGAAGGGCGACGGCATCGCGCTCAACGAGGCGCTGCACAAGAACAACTGACTCGGGGGCTGCCGGGTCGACATCGCGGACGCCTTCGTGGGGGCGTGTGATTTCGACTCGGCAGCTCGCTGCGCTCGCGGCCGGCTCAATCAGCGGCGAGGCGTCGGGCTCAATCAGCGGTGGGGCCGGCTCAATCAGCGGCGAGGCGTCGGGCTCAATCAGCGGGCGGGGCCGGCTCAATCAGCGGCGCGGCGTCGGGTCGGGTTGTAAATGTGTGTCAGATCGAAGGATGTGGGTGCTGCAGCACCCACATCTTTACGTTCAACACACATTTGTGGCGGGCCGCCGGGTGGGCGACGCACAGTCGGCGGGATAGAGCGCCCAGTCGGCGGGACGGGGCCCTCAGGCGGTGAGCCGCGCCACGGCGGCGTCGATGCGCTCGTCGGTGGCGGTCAGAGCGAAGCGCACGTGGTTGACCCCGAGCGGTCCGTAGAAGTCTCCGGGGGCAGCCAGGATTCCGCGCTCGGCGAGCCACGCAACGGTGTCGCGGCAGCCCTCGCCCCGGGTGGCCCAGAGGTACAGCCCGGCTTCCGAATCGTCGACGCGGAAACCCGCCTCGCGCACCGCGGGCAGCAACCGCGAACGGCGCAATTGGTAGCGGGCGCGCTGCGCCTCGACGTGCGTGTCGTCGGAGAGCGCAGCGGTCATGGCGGCCTGGATCGGGAACGGCACGATCATGCCCGAATGTTTGCGCACGGCAAGGAGTTCGGCGATCAGATCACGGTCACCGGCGAAAAAGCCCGCGCGATACGACGCCAGGTTGGAGATCTTCGACAGGGAGTGGATGGCGAGTAGCCCGGTGTGGTCGCCATCGCTGACCCGCGGATCGAGAATCGACACCGCCTCGGTGTCCCACGACAGTCCGAGGTAGCACTCGTCGGACGCGAGGATCGTGTCGTGCTCGCGGCACCATGCAACCACCTTGCGCAGATGGTCGACGCCCAGCACGCGGCCCGTCGGATTCGACGGGGAGTTGATGAACATGAGCGCGGGTGCCGAACTGCCCATGACCGGGCCGATCTGCAGCGTCGAATCCGCTCGTGTCACCGACGCGCCCGCCAGCAGCGCGCTGACTTCGTACGTGGGGTAGGCGACCTCGGGGATCACGACGTTGTCGCCGACGCCGATACCGAGCGCGGAGGTCAGCCCGGCGATGGCCTCTTTGGTCCCGATGACCGGGAGAATCGACGATTCGTCGAGATCCGATGCGCCGTACCGGCGTGCGAGCGCCTCCGCTGCGGCCTCGCGTAGCTCTTTCGTACCGACCGTTGTCGGGTAGCCGGGAAAATCCGACGCGGACGCCAACGCCTCACGGATCAGCGTGTCGACGGGATCGACGGGCGTGCCGACAGAGAGGTCGACGATGCCGTCCTCGTGGGCGGCAGCATTCGCCTTGGCCTCGGCGAGCGAATCCCAGGGAAAATCGGGTAGCGCCTCACTCACACGTGCCCGACGGGCCGTTCGCAAGTCAGTCCTCGCCCTCGTTCATCGGCGGGAGTTCTTTGACGAAGGGCGGGTCGAAGTCGGTCTTGCCGACCTTGCTCGCGCCACCCGGCGAACCGAGGTCGTCGAAGAAGTCGGCGTTCGCGCTGACGTAGGGCTCCCACTCGTCGGGAACGTCGTCCTCGTAGAAGATCGCTTCCACGGGACACACCGGTTCGCAGGCACCACAGTCCACGCACTCATCCGGCTGGATGTACAGACTGCGGCCACCCTCGTAGATGCAATCGACAGGGCACTCCTCGACGCAGGCCTTGTCCATCACGTCCACACAGGGCTCCGCGATGATGTACGTCACCACTTTCTCCTTTTCCGCATCACACGTTCATGTGTCCGCTCGCGCCCGCGTGTGCTCACACGGCGGCAGACCTCGACGCGAGGGCTGATCGCGTCGCACGCGCGCACCGTCGACCTCCCCCGAGACAGGCGCCGAGCACACACGCATCGTCAACCTTATCTGCCCGGCAATGCCACAGCCCACATCGCCCCGTGCAATCGCCCACATCTTTCCCGGTCAGGGCAACTCGGCACGACGAAGATCACAGTTTCGACGACCCGATTCCCTCCCCGACGACAGCCGTCGATTTGCGTTCAGCGTGACGCCAACCCTCCCGAGGCGCAGACGTCGGGAGCATCCTGTCCTGGTGAGTCTGATCATCGCCCGGAACGGGGCCCAGCAGATCAGCGTGGGATTGGCCATCGCGCACTGTCGACGCCGCTGATCATCCGCCGATCCCCGACCCCTCTCCACCTTTCTTCCGGAGTACTCATGACCTCGACCCTCGATCCCGTGCACCGCGCCGCGACACGACCGACGAGTGCCACCCTTCCCACCAGACTTCGACCCGCCGACCTCCTGCGCATCACCGATCAGGGCGTCGCAGACGTTCTCGACGGTCGATACAACCACCTGCTGCCTCCGACCTGGGACCCCGTCGAGCGCTGGTCGACCCGCCTCGAATCCGACGACGACCTCGACCTCTGGCTGATCAGCTGGACGCCCGACCGCTCGACGGACCTACACGACCACGCCGGCTCACTCGGCGCACTGACCGTGCTGTCCGGCGCGCTGCGCGAGTACCGCTGGACCGGCAACGATCTCGCACTGCGCATCCTGTCCGCGGGCGACCAGGCGTCGTTTCCCCTCGGCTGGGTCCACGACGTGCAGCATCACGCCAGCGCCCCTCCGCTACGCGGACTCAACCAGGCGCACGCAACCTCGCACCGCCTCGGCTCGGTGAACGAACCGGGCCCCACCCTCAGCGTGCATGCCTATTCGCCACCGCTGACGGCGATGTCGTTCTACGAGGTCACCGACTCGAGCAGATTGCGACGCACACGCACAGAACTCACCGACGAACCCGAATGATCCCGATAGCCTTGCGGTGTGCCGATGACGATCAATGACCTCCTGCTGAACGCCCGCGAGAGCCTCCAGCGGGTCGACGCCGAGGATCTGCCCGACGAACTCCAGCGGGGAGCAGTCCTCGTCGACATCCGCCCGGCCGCGCAGCGCGCCGCCGAAGGAGAGCATCCCGACGCACTGGTCATCGAGCGCAACGTCCTCGAGTGGCGCTGCGACCCCGCCAGTGACGCCCGGATCGACGAGGCGGTCGATCATGACGTGCGGTGGATCATCCTGTGCTCGGAGGGTTATACGTCGAGCTTGGCTGCGGCGTCGCTGCAGCAGTTGGGCTTACACCGCGCCACCGACGTCGTCGGCGGCTACCGAGCGATCCTCGCCACGCAGTCAGACGACTGAACTTCTCAGTGCCGCAAGACCTCCCGAAGCCGCGAGACCTCCCGACGCCTCAGACTCCCTCACGCGACGGCGGGCCAGGGACGGCCCGACGGCCTGGCGTCTGCCGCGAGTCCGGTGTCCGGGTCGGCGAGTGCCGCAACGTGCGCCGTCAGTGACGGATCGATCCAGTTCTCGGCGTCGAGCACGTACGGCGGTTGGGCCGTGATCCGCTCGGCGAGAACGTATCCCGATTCCGCGGTGATCTCGGCGAGAGTGGTCAGGTTGGGCCACGGACGTTCGGGGTTGACGTGGTCGGGCGTCAGCGGCGACACGCCACCCCAGTCGTCGATGCCCGAGGCGATCAACGCCGCGCACTCCTCCCCCGACACCAGGTTCGGCGGCGCCTGCACCCGCATGCGCGACCCGAGCACGATGCGTGCGGTTGCCACGGCCGCGAGGAACTCGGTCATCTCGGCGTCGGGTGTGCCGCGCATCGCGGTGTCGGGCTTGGCCCGGAAGTTCTGCACGATCACCTCCTGGATGTGACCGGCACGCGCGATATCGGCAAGTGCGAGTAGCGATTCCGCGCGTTCGGTCAAGCTCTCACCGATGCCGACGAGGATGCCCGTGGTGAAGGGAATCCGCAGATCACCCGCATCGCGCAGCACCTGCAGCCGGACCAACGGGTCTTTGTCGGGGCTGCCGTAGTGCGGTTGCCCCTTCTCGGTGAACAGTCTGCGCGAGGTGGTCTCGAGCATCATGCCCATCGAGGGCGCAACGGGCCGCAACACCGCCATCTCCTCGGCGCTCATCACGCCGGGGTTGAGATGCGGCAGCAGGCCGGTGTCTTCGAGGACGGCAACCGCTGCTGCGCGCACGTAGTCGAGTGTCGACGAATATCCCCGTGCGGCAAGCCATTCGCCCGCCTGCGGCCAGCGATCCTCCGGCCGGTCGCCCAGGGTGAACAGCGCTTCTTTGCAGCCGAGCGCGGCTCCCTGGCGTGCGATCGACAGCACCTGGTCGATCTCGAGGAACATGCCCTCGCCCGCCCGTGCCAGTTTGCCCGGCACCGTCACGAACGTGCAGTAGTGACACCGGTCGCGGCACAGCCGCGTCAACGGCACGAACACCTTGCGCGAGTAGGTGATCTGACGTTCCCGACCCACCTCGGCAAGCCCCTCGTCGCGCATCGCCGACGCGACCGCCGCCACCGCGGTCAGGTCGTCGCCCGACGCCGACAGCAGCGCCGTCGCCTCGGCGAGCCCGACGTCGCCCCCCGCGCGCAACACGTCGAGCGCCTCACGTGCAGTCATGTCGGTTGTCATCACGCTCACCCCTCGCGGGTCTCGACGACATACGGCCCTACATCGAACGTACCGTTTCTCTCTCGAAACGAGACTGCCGTACCAGGCCAGAGCAGCGTCAGCCTTCCGCTGTCCGGATCGACATACCAACTGTTGCAGCCGGTTAACCACACCGTCGACGAGGCGCGCTCGTCGATCTCGGCTGTGTAGGAGGCTTCGGCGTCGGCGGTGACCTCCACCGATCGGATCCCGTCGTCGGCGAGTACATCGAGCGCGCCGAGAACGTAGCCGAGTTGGGTCTCGATCATGTAGATGGCGGAGTTGTGCCCCAGTGCGGCATTGGGGCCGTCGAGCACGAACATGTTGGGGAAGCCGTGCACGGTGGTCGACGCGTACGACGTCATCCCGTCGGACCAGTGCGTGTCGAGCCGTTCGCCGCTGACACCGGTGATGCGCGTGGAGACTGGAGGCCGGGCGGCCTCGAATCCCGTTGCCAGCACGAGTAGGTCGAGGTCATAGCAGCGTCCACTGGCCGCGCGAGCCTTCGATTCGCGCACCGTGTCGAGCGCACTCGGCTCGAGGATCACGTTGTCGCGCAGAAGCGTCGGATAGAAGTCGTCGCTCAACAGGATGCGTTTGCACCCGATCTCGTAGTCGGGCGTGAGGATCGATCGGAGTTCCGGATCGTCGATCTGGGCGTGCAGCTGAGTTCGTGCGCGCGCGCGGATCTCGTCGATATCCGGGTGCAGCGCGAGCCGCTGACGGAACGCGGCATCGGCGTCGCGCAGAAGCTGATCGCGCACATCATCTGCGACAGCGGGATCGAGGTAGGTGGCGCGTTCTTCAACGGTGTACTGCCGATCGTCACGCGGCACGACATACGGTGGCGTCCGACAGAAGACGACGAGTTCTTCGGCGTTCTCGGCGAGATGCGGAGCGATCTGCACCGCCGACGCACCGGTACCCACCAGACCGATGCGCGCGCCGTCGAGCGGTAGGTCGTCACGCCAGGCGGCGGTGTGGACCACCTCGCCGGTGAATGAGTCGAGTCCCTCGATGTCGGGGACTCTCGGCTCCGACAACCGCCCGACAGCGAGAACCAATGCACGGCAGATGATCTCGCCGTCGGACGTCGTGATCGTCCACCGAGCCGCTACGGGATTCCAGGTGGCGTCGAGCAGCTCACAGCCGAGTCGGAGTCGGTCGTCGAATCCCTCGTCGAGCACGGTCCGTTCGAGATACTCGCGGATCTCGCCACCACTGGGATACACCGACGACCAATCGGCAGGCGGACGGAACGAGAAAGAGTAGAGATGCGCCGGAATGTCGCAGGCAATACCCGGATAGGTGTTGTCCCGCCACGTTCCCCCGACGGCGTCGGCACGCTCGAGAACGAGAAACGACTCGCGTCCACGTCGAGCGAGCTTGGTGGCCATCCCGATTCCGGCGAACCCGGCACCGACGATCACGACGTCGACGTCGGGCTCTGCGACAGCTCGACGGTCAGGCGTGCTCACATGATCGGCAGTCACCCGCAGGCCCGCATATTCTCGTTGCGCGGCAACGTGATTCGACGCCCCTCCGGAGGATCGCCATAGTCGGTACGACGCTGCCGGGGCAGCCGACCAACCGCGTGAGCGATCTCCGCGATGTCGTAGACGGACAGCGTGCGACCGGCCTCCTGGCCGGATTCCGGCGAGAGCTCGCCGTCGAGCAGCAAGCCGCCGATGTCGTCGGCCCCGCCCGCGAGAACGTCTAGGACGACGTCGCGATCGAGCTTGGTCCAGGCGACCTGGATGTGGTCGATGTGTCCGAGCATCATCAGACGCGCGACCGCGTGGACTGCTCGGGTCTCACGAACACCGACCGAGTGGGTGGCCGCGCCGGCGAGGTGAGGTGGTGCGTTCTCGGGCAGCAGCGGCATGACGATCAACTCGTGAAAGCCGTGGGTCTCGTCGGCGATGCGCGCGAGCAGTCGCAGGTGTGCGACCACATGCTCGGGCTCTTCGACGTGGCCAAACAGCAGAGTGGCGGTGGAGAACAGGCCCGCGTAATGGGCGGCGCGGATCGTGTCGACCCACTCCGATACCGGCTGTGGCGCACCTGCGGGATGCAGTGCCGCACGCACCTCGTCGTCGAGAATCTGTGCCGCGGTGCCCGGTACCGACCCGAGTCCCGCGGTGCGCGCCAGCCGGAGGAACTCCGCGACTCCGAGATTCATGCGCGCAGCACCGTCGCGGATCTCGGGTGGTCGGAAGGCGTGCAGGTGCATGTCGGGTGACGCGGCGTGGATTCTTTCGATGATTCGCAGGTAGACGTCGCCGCGTTCATCGCCTGGTATCGCGCCCTGCATGCAGATCTCGGTGGCGCCGAGCGTCCACGCCTCGGCGACGAGCGCCTCGATCGAGACTGCCGAATCGTCGGCCGCGACAACCGCGGTGTCGAAGTTTCGGTTCACCACGAAGGTCATGACGTCGGGATCGGTGACCTCCCTGCGGGCGGCGTCGGCGAGTGCGCACAACGCGAGCAGGTCGTCATCATCGGCGCCGAGCAAGGCCACCCACTCGGCGTCGGTCACCGACGCCGGGTCGGCTCGCACAGCGGCCAACGCCGACCGAACCGATTCGACTGGGGCGGGGCGGTCACTCGCCCACGCGCGCAACACCATGCAGAACACTCTAACGATCGCCGCCGTCGCTACCCCCGGCGGACGCAGCTGGAGAAGCTCAGCGGACGCGGAACCCCGGTCAGGCCTCGGCCTCGGGCAGGCGTCTCGACCACACCAACGCGACGGGTGCACCGAGTCCGATGATCACGAGCAGCAAGGTCGCGAGCGTCATGCTGCCCTGCAGCGCGAGCATCACGTCGCCGCCCGGGCCACCCATGCCGGCCACGGCAAGCACAATCAGCCACGCCACCAGGGGGCCGTACCGCAGCGGGCCGTCGGTGTACTTCGCGGCCAGCCACAGCAGCAGGCAGTTGAGCAGGCCGGCGCCGATCGCAGCGACCGGTACGGGTGTCCCTCCGAGGCGCAGATAAACGAAGCCGACCGAGAGGAGTCCGACGATGAATCCATCGAGGATCAGGAATCCGAGGAGCACGCGGTCGGCGACACGCATCACGCCACTCCGTCGGACGAGCCGTCAGACGCGTGGTCCGAGAAGAAGAGATCCGCAGCACGGCGCCCAGACGTGAGGCGATCCCGGTTCGACCGCAGCACGAAGTGTTCGTCGCTCATGATCGGTTGCAGGATGTTGTTGCTGAGCGCGTACTCGGTTCCCGACGGCGCGACGGTCACTTGCGTGGCGTGCGCACGCAGCCCGTCGACCTTGCGGTCGTAGACGGCGCTGACGTCGATCGCGGCGTCGATCTCGTCGTCGGGATAGCTGGGCAACTCCCCCGTCCCGGGCATCCGCCACCCCTGCGGAACACTGCTCGTCGAGGCCAATCCCTCGTGCAGCGCACTGTGTTCGGTGACCGACTCCCAGACGATGAGCTCACGCCCGGTTCGGGCCTCGACGAGTGGGATCGCCGCCATCGACGCCGTGTGCACCATCTTGTGGTCGGGGTGACCGTAGGTGCCCGCCATGTCGTAGGTGACGAGGACGTGCGGGTCGAACTCGGCGATGACGTTCGCGAGTGTTGCCACGACGTCGTCGAAGCGCGCTTGCGCGAGCGCACGCGGATGCTGCGCCGACGCCGAACCGGCCATCCCCGAATCGCGCCAATGCCCCGCACCGCCGAGGAACTCCGGACGCAGCGGCGCTGCACCCTCCGGAGTGAGCGCGGCCAGCGCATCGGTCAGCTCGCGGATACGGTAGCCGCCGAGTTGATCGGCACCGCCGTCGGCGACCAACTGCGCCCATTCGTCGCCGATCACCTCGCCCTCCTCGCCGAGCGTGAACGTGAGGACGCGCACGTCGACGCCCTCGGCGAGGTACCGCGCGATGGTGCCCCCGGTCATGATCGTCTCGTCGTCGGGATGCGCGTGAAGCAGCAGCAGTCGACGATCGGATCGCTGGTCGCTCACGAGAGATTCCATGTGCTCGCCGTGCCGAAGATCGAGACCTGGATCGGTCCGGACAGCGGAACACGGGTCACCTTGCGCGTCACACCCACCATCATGCTGTCCTGATAGAGCGGCAGATAAATCGACTGCGCTGCCAGCAGCGGTTCGGCCTCGGTCAACTGCGGAAGCGGGTTGTCCGACGACAACGCGTCGCGCGCGAGGCCGATGAGGACGTTGTCGCAGACTCCCGAGGGATTCGACGCGTAGACGTCCTGGGTCGACGTCTGCTGCTGCTGGTCGGGGGCATCGCTCGTGGGGGTCGGCGGCGTCGAGAGGCTCGGTGCCGTACCCGGCTTGGGCTGATCGCAATCGACCTGGGACGCCAGTGCCGCGGCAGGCGGCACGCCGAGGCCCGTCCAGCCAACGGCCATGTCGACACGCGATTCGGTGAGGGCGACCCCATACAACTCGTTGTTGGGCAGGGAGACCACGGCGGCACGGACACCGGCGTTGCGTAGCTGGTCGACGATGTTGGCAGCGGCGGCGGTCGACCGCGCGTCACCGCTGATCGCACCGACGCGCACGGCGAGGTCGCGGCCGTCCTTGGAGAAACCGGCGACACCGTCGGGTACCGGCGACATGGTCGACGCGGGGTCGGGTGGCGTCGAGGACGACGGGGAGACGGGGGCCGTCGAGTGCGACGGGGCTCCCGACGAAGGTGACACAGAACTGGTGGCCGGTGCACTCGAGGGAACCGACGAACCGGCGGGCGGCGTCGAGGTCGGGGTCGGCGCTCCACGCCGGTAGCCCGCCGACCCGAGCAACTCGTCGATCTGCTCGACGCTCGGGCGCTGGCGGTCGACTGCGAAGTACCCCGGATCCGACGGTGCGAGAACGGTGTTCGCGTACGGCGTGACGATGGTGTCGCCCGCGCCCGCGTAGGTGACGACCGCCGGGTCGATCATTCCCAAGATTGCTCGACGAACCGCCACCGAGTTCATCACCGGAGTGCGCGCGTTGACGCTGATACTCAACGCTCGTGACGTCGCCGAGCGCTGCGTCGCGATCCCTGGGACGGCGGCGAGTTCTGCGCTACTGGCGGGCCCGGTGGCCAGCGTCGCGAGCGACGAGTCGCCCGAACGTACGGACCCCACCATCTGCGACGCGGTACCCGCTCTGCGCAACACCACCTGGTCGAGGATCGACGGCTTCACCCAGAAGCGGTCGTTGCGGATCAGGCGCACCTCGTCGCGGGTGGTGTCGATCGAGAACACCGAGAACGGACCAGCCGACACCGGCTTACCGCTGTCCATACCGGTCTGGAATCCGGCGGGCGCCCCCTTCAGGACGTGACTGGGAAGCAGCCAGGTGAACATCTCGCGCCACGCCGGGTATGCGCGCGCGAACTTGACCGTCACCACCTTGCCACCGCTGCTCGACTCCACGGAGTCGATCAACCGGTACCCCGCGGGCGCGACGACGTTGGGCTGTCGAGACATCTGTTGCCACAGGTAGCTGAAATCGTCGCCGGTGACGGGCAGACCGTCGGACCACTGCGCATTGGTGTGGATCTTGTAGGTGACCGTGAACGGCTGCTGCGACGTGACCTCCGCCGAGGTGAGCAGCGCCTCGGAGCGCTGCCAGACAACACCGTCGGGCGTCTGAACGGGTTCGAACGCACTCGGCAGTGTCATCGAGGCGATCGCCGTGGTGACGGGGCTCTGATCGGCGGCGAGATGCGGATTGAATCCCTGGCCGACCGAGTCGGTGGCGACGTAGATCGTCTTCTCCGTCGGGTACTCGGCGGGGGTCTGCGGTGGGGCCTCGGTCTCGCGGACCGGCGGCGGCGGGTCGGACATGCACCCGGCCATCGTCGCGACCACAACAGCGCTCAGCACCGCCAACAGGAGGTGCCTACGCCGTCGAGAACGGTCAACCGCTCGCGCCCGCATCGGCGGCCTCCTGCCGGTCACCCACTCACCCCCACCATCACGTCCCCATGTTCACGTCAGCACCACCCCGACACTCACGAGGTCGGCTAGCCGGCCGCCTGATCACGCGTCTTGGCTCGCGAACGCTCACGGGCACGCGTGGACGAATCGAGATGCACCTTACGCACACGCACGACCTCGGGGGTCGCCTCGACACACTCGTCTGCTGCGCAGAATTCCATCGCACCCTCGAGCTCGAGATGCATCGGCTTGGCCAGCGTCTCCATGACGTCTGCCGACGACTGACGCATATTGGTCAGCTTCTTCTCGCGGGTCACATTGATGTCGAGATCCTCCGCACGCGGGTTGATACCGACGACGTGACCTTCGTAGGTGTCGTCGCCCGGATTGACGAAGAACGTGCCGCGATCGGCGAGCTGGATCATCGCGAACGGCGTCACCGTACCCGCGCGGTCACTGACCAGTGAGCCGGTGTGGCGTGCGCGGATCTCACCCGCCCAGGCGTCGTAGCCGTCGAACACGGCGTTGGCGATGCCGGTGCCGCGCGTCTCGGTGAGGAAGTCGGTGCGGAAGCCGATCAGCCCGCGGGAAGGCACCCGGAACTCCATGCGGACCCAACCGGATCCGTGGTTGTTCATCTGATCCATGCGACCCTTACGCGCCGCGAGCAACTGGGTCACCGCACCGAGGTACTCCTCGGGGACGTCGATCGTCAGGTGCTCGAATGGCTCGTGCACCTTGCCGTCGACCTTGCGTGTGACCACCTGCGGCTTGCCGACGGTCAGCTCGAAGTTCTCGCGTCGCATCTGCTCGACGAGGATCGCGAGGGCGAGCTCACCACGACCCTGCACCTCCCAGGCGTCGGGCCGATTGATGTCGACGACGCGCAGCGACACGTTGCCGATGAGCTCGCTGTCGAGGCGATCCTTGACCATGCGCGCGGTGAGCTTGTGGCCCTTCACCCGACCGGCGAGCGGCGAGGTGTTGGTGCCGATGATGACCGAGATGGCAGGCTCGTCGACGGTGATGCGCGGCAGGGCAACCGGGTTCTCGGCGTCGGCGAGGGTGTCGCCGATCATGATCTCGGGGATACCGGCGATGGCCACGATGTCGCCTGCGACCGCCGACTCCGCCGGACTGCGCTCCACGCCGACGGTTGCGAGCAGTTCGGTGATCTTGGCGCGCTCGACGACCGGCTCCGCGGTGCCGTCCTCCTTGGTGATCTCACGCATCCAGGAGACGGTCTGGCCCTTCTTGAGCGTGCCGTTGTGGATACGGACCAGCCCGAGGCGACCGAGGAACGGCGAGGCGTCGAGGTTGGTGACGTGCGCCTGCAGCGGAGCATCCGCGTCGCCCTTGGGCGCGGGGACGTGCTCCATCAGGACGTCGAAGAAGGGGTCGAGGTTCTCGCCCTCGGGGACCTCGCCGTTCGCGGGCTCCACCGTGCTCGCGATGCCTGCGCGGCCCGAGGCGTACAGGACCGGGAGGTCGAGGACCTGCTCGGCAGCGGCGGCGGCCTCGTCGTCGAGGTCGGAGGCGAGGTCGAGCAGCAGATCGTGGGTCTCGGAGACAACCTCCGAGATGCGCGCGTCAGGACGGTCGGTCTTGTTGACCAGCAGGATGACCGGCAGCGATGCGCTGAGCGCCTTGCGCAGCACGAAGCGGGTCTGCGGGAGCGGACCCTCGGACGCGTCGACGAGCAGCACGACGCCGTCGACCATCGACAGGCCGCGCTCGACCTCACCGCCGAAGTCGGCGTGGCCGGGGGTGTCGATCACGTTGATGACGACCTCGGTGCCGTCGGGCTGACGACGATGCACCGCGGTGTTCTTCGCGAGAATGGTGATGCCCTTCTCGCGTTCGAGGTCTCCGGAGTCCATCACGCGATCGACGAGCTCGGCACGCTCACCGAACACTCCGGACTGGCGGAGCATCGCGTCGACCAGCGTGGTCTTGCCATGGTCGACGTGCGCGACGATCGCGACATTGCGGAAGTTGGGGACAGCGCTCACTGAGCTCTCTTTCATCTTTTTCGACGTCCCGAAGGCATGTGCGGGCCGTCGGCGATCCGGTTTCAGGCACCGGATGTGGACTCTACGACGCTCAACAGGGTATCTGCTCGGACCATGAGAGCGCGATCACACAGGTGGGAGTGGGTTTTGCGGTGCTCTTTCGAGGGATCGTCATCGTCACTTCGACCGACCACCCGCCTGGACTCCGATCGCCCCGGCGACGGCGAGGATTCCGAGCATCTCGGTGAGCGCGGGGACTTGCCGCAACGCGATGAAGCCCACCACAGCAGCTGTGACCGGCAGTAGTGCGAGCAGCACGGCGAACCGAGCCGGACCCACCGAACGCAGGATGACCTGATCGAGGGCGTACGGAACCGCTGTCGAGAGCACCCCGAGTCCCAGCGCGAGCAGGATGAGCCACCACACGTTCTCGCCGGCCCGCACGGCCGGTCCCACGGTCAGCGCCAGCGGCGACGTCACGATCGCCGCGACAACGAAACCCGTTGTCAGGTCCTCGATCCCCGCCCCGCGGACGGCGACGCGCCGACCCAGCACGATGTAACCCGCCCAACACGCAGCGGCCACGAGCGCCAGCACGACGCCGAGCACACTCCCCGCCCAGTGCACGTCGACGATGAGTGCCACGCCGATCACCGCGGCGAGCAGCGCCGCGACATCGCGCCTCGTACGTGATCCGGCCGCCGCCACTGCGATGGGACCGAGAAACTCGAGTGCGACCGTCGTGCCGAGTGGCAGGTGGTCGAGCGCGAGGTAGAACGCGATGTTCATCGCGGCCGTCATCAGGCCAAACATGCCCGCGAGGCGCAGCCGCGACCACTGCCACGCGGCACGGCCGGGACGCACCACGATCAGCAGCACGAGGCCTGCCCCGGCGATGCGCAACCACGCGACACCCGCGGGCGACACCACGTCGAAGAGCTCGATCGCGATGGCGGCACCGAGGTACATCGACGTGCCACCCAGGAGCATCAGCGCGGGACCCAGCCAACGCACGTCGCGTGTGGCCGAAGGCCGCTCGACCCGTTGCCGTCGCTGTTGCGTCACAGCCGACGAACCTACTCCGCGCCGCAGTCACCTCGCACGGAAGTTTTCACCGACACGATCGTCGTCAGGACGAACCGGATGATCCTGCCGAGCCCGTCGTCAGTCCGTTCGATGGCGCCTTCCGCACGCATCCGCTCGCCGCGGCTTTCCCGGCGAATCTGTCGGCGAGCCATTCGTAGGCCTCGTTGTATCCGGCGACTCCACCCGCGATGTGGCCCAACGCAGTTCCTCCGATCACCGGAAAGCTGATGTTCCGATACTCGAGTGATCGTGGGTTCTCGGCGCACCACTCGGCGAAGAGCGTCTGACCTTGCGAGACGGGGACCGTCGGGTCAACGGGATTGCTGGACAACAGGATTGGGATATCGGTGGGCTTGCGCATACCGACCTTCTGATCATTCACGCGCGCGGCAAGCGCGGGGGTGGAGTCGATCAGCTCCCCGATTGTCTTGCCGCTGGCCGTCCACGTACTGGTCTTCGGCGATCCGATGAGGGTCGTCGCCACGATGCACTGTCCGCGAACAAGATTCGTCACGCGCTTGCCCTCGGCGTTGAGCAGCGGAGGAATCTGTTGCGCCATATCGGGATACAGCGCCATCGCCCCGTCGATGGCCCACCCGATCGCTCCGCCGAGGCGCTGACCGTCGAGGTGATTGAGCAGACTGCGCAGATCGGTCGGAGCACCGCCCGCATAGATTCCGACAACATGGTTGGCCAGGTCGGGGGCGTAGGAGTCAATCAGTTCCGCTGCAGCGGCCGTCGCGGCGCCGCCCTGCGAATAACCGGCGAGCGCGACCTTGGTGGCCGGATTCACGCCGGGCAGGTGCAACGCGGCGCGTGCGGCATCGATCACGGCGTTGCCCTGGTCGATGCGCATCGCGAAGGTGTGATCGCCGGGTGTCCCCAGTCCGATGTAGTCGGTGCTCACCACGCCGTAGCCGCGCGCGAGCAGGTTGTAGGTGATCAGTGCTTCGATCTCGGCCATCGGTCCGCCGGGTGACGCCACGTTCGGCGAGGAGACCAAACGTGAAGGCGCACACTGGTCGCCCATGCCGTGTGCACCGGGCCCGTAGGAGACGAGGGGACGCGTGCCCGGTCCGGCCCACGGCCGCGACGGTTGCAAATAGTAGCCGCTGACCGCGACCTTCTTGCCGAGAGCATTCGTCGACACATACAAGATCTTCGTCGCCGACGCCGGGATCTTCCCGGCCCGATTGGGCACGGTGATGAACGTCGACATGGACTGTGTCCGAAGCAGTGTGCCTGGCGCGGGAAGCGCGCCCGTCGGCGGTGTGTAGAAGGGGTCGCTGCCACCCGACGATCCCGCCGAACCGCTATCGGCTGAGCCCGACGACCCGAGCGGTGCCGCCGCGGCGCGACCGGCGTCGAACACCGCGCTCGTTCCCAACATCCCGGCGACCGTGAGCGCCACGACGCAAATGATGGTCGCCATCGATCGCCACCGGCCGCCACGCGACCGAACCGTACGCCGATACGGCGTTTCTCCCCCTCGATTGCCCACTCCGACTCCCACTTTCGATTCGACAGCCACAGCGATGTCGCGTGCTCCCCTGGTACGACGGGATGTGCGGATCGCCACCCCCGGTGTTCGGTGTACGACAGTAAACCGAGTGTCGTCTGAGTGCAGGTTCGATTACCGATTCGTGATGTAACGAGTTGACGCTTGCCCTGTCATCGCGCTCGGCGCAGAACCTTTCGGAGTTCGGGCAGCCACGCGGTATCGGCGGGCACCAGCCGGCCCACCGCAGCCATATCGTCGAGTTCGTCGGCGCTCACCCACAGCAGTCGGGAGTGTTCGACCGCCCTCGGCGCACCGTCGACGATCCGCGCCCACAGCGCGACGAGCGTCAGGTCGTGCGAGAGTTCGACGGAGTCGGCGAGGCGCGCACCCACCTCGACGTCGACCTCGAGTTCTTCGCGCAGTTCACGACGCAACGCGGTCGCCAGGTCTTCGCCGTCTTCGACCTTGCCACCCGGAAGCTCCCACAGACCGGCAACCTGTGGCGGATAACTGCGCTGCGCCAAAAGAAGTCGGCCATCGGAGGTGGTGATGGCACCCGCGACGACGATCCTCGTGCTCACCTGCCGATCACCGCCACGTGTTCAGGACGCAACCGCAGCGCGACGGAATCCCCCACGCGCACACCGTCCGGCGACACCGCATCGACCTCACCCACCGATGTCGACACCCGAATCCGCTGGCCTGCAGGAAGATCGGCCACCACGACCACCTCGCCACGAACCGCATCCGCGTCGAGAGTCCGGTCGCGCGCAATTGCTTCCGCGGCGAGCGACTCCGCGCGGAGTCCGAGTTCGCCTGATTCCCAGTCATTGTCGATCCGCAGGGATTCCGGGTCGACGACGCCCAACGACGTGCTGATCACACCGTCGGTTCGTCGCGCCTGCACCACCGTCGTGCATCCGAGGAACTGTGCAGTCCACGTATCGACCGGTCTCTGCCACAGCCGCGCAGGTGGATCCGTCTGCACGATGTCGCCCGACCTCATCACCGAGATCGCGTCGGCAACCAGCGCCGCCTCGGTGTGATCGTGGGTGACCAGGATCGCGGGTGTCGCGGTCGCCCGCACGGCGCGACCGATGTCGACGGCCAGCTCGTCGCGCAGTCTGCGATCGAGTGCGGCGAGCGGTTCGTCGAGCAGCAGCAGTCGGGGGTGGGGCGCGAGCGCACGCGCCAACGCGACGCGTTGCGCCTGCCCGCCCGACAGTTCGTCGACCGAACGCCGCTCAAATCCGGGCAACTGTACGAGTTCGAGCATCTCGGCAACCCGTTCGGCGATCTGTGACCTGCCCATGTGCCTGGCCTTGAGTCCGTAGGCGACGTTGGCACCGACGCTTCTGCCGCCGAACAGTTGACCGTCCTGAAAGACAACACCGAAGTCCCTGCGGTGCGGCGGCACTCGGACCACATCGTCTCCGTCGAGGCGGATACTTCCCCGCTCGACCTCTTCGAGACCTGCGATGGCGCGGATCAGCGTCGACTTTCCACACCCCGACGGACCGAGCAGCGCGGTCACGAGACCGTGCGCCCCGACGCTCCAGTCAAGATCGTCGATCACCGTGTGCGCACCGTAGGAGACGCGCACGCCCTCGAGTTCGAGCTTCACAGCACCGCCCTCGACCGAGGCCTGAGCACTTCGACGGCGAGCATCGCCACGGCGGTCGCCACGACGAGCAGCATCGACGCCGCCATCGCCGTCGCCAATTGTGTTGCGCCGGGACGGTTCAGCGCGGACCCGATCAACACCGGCAGCGTCGTGGTGTCGGCGCGCGCCAGAAAACTCGTCGCACCGAATTCGCCGAGCGCCATCACGAATGCGAATCCTGCTGCGGCGGCCAGCGACCTGCCGATCGCGGGAAGGTCAATGGTGCGCAGCACGCGCAGCGGGCCCGCCCCGAGCGTCGCAGCAGCAGCGCGTGCACGGTCGGGAACCGCGTCGAGCGCGGGCACGAGAATCCCGATCACGACCGGTATCGCGATCAGCGCCTGAACACACGGAATGATCAACGGCGAGGACGCCGTTCGTGCGGGAAGCTCCGACAGCACAATGAGATAACCGAAACCGAGTGTGACAGCACTGATCCCGAGCGGGATGAGCGCCAGGACCGCGCCAACCGTCCGCGCAGCGCCTCGTGCGGTGTGCAGTGCGATCGCGGCCATGACACCGACGACCAGCGCGATCAGCATCGCCAGCAAGGCGGAGAGAAACGAATACCGCAGCGTCGCAAGTGGTGTCACACCGTTCACCGGCTCCGCCAGCGCGCGATAGCCGGCAAGAGTCCACGCGCCGTCACGACCGGGGCGAACCGACCGCACCGCGAGCACCACGATCGGAACGACCAGGCCCACGATCGTCCAGGCCCACGCGAGCGTCGCCGACACCCGCGCCCACCCCCGGAGTCGACGACGCCGAGGCGCGCGCGTGCTCGTGGCGGAACTTCGCGACCGTGCCGTGACGAGGCGGGTGAGCAACAGTGCGACGACCACGACGACGATCTGCAACAGCGACAACGCCACCGCCTCCGGAATCCGGAAGTAGCCGATGGCCTGTTGGTAGATCTCGGTTTCCAGTGTGCGTAGCGTGCCGCCACCCAGGATGATGATCACGCCGAAACTGGTCGAGCAGAACAGGAAGATCAACGTGGCAGCGGCGCCGACCGCGGGCAGCAGCGCGGGGGCGATCACCGTCCGCCACGCACGAAACCGCCCGGCGCCCAACGTGCGTGCGGCATCGAGAGCACGGGTGTCGAGCCCGCGCCACGCCGCGCCGACAACCCTAACCACCACCGCGACGTTGAGAAAAGCGTGCGCGGCCAGCACCGCCCACCATCCGGAACCGATGTGCGCAAAGGCGAGTGGGCCGTCGAAGACCGCTCGGAACGCGACACCGACCACCACCGTCGGCAAGACGAACGGCACCGTCACGACGACGCTCAGAATCATCGCCGACGCTCCCCGCAGCCTCGACGACAACCAGACGATGGGTGCGGCAACCAGGAGCGCCAGCGCCGTCGACGCGGCCGCCTGGGCGAGTGTCACCCCCAGCAGATGAGCCGCGTGTGTTCGCGTGAACAACTCCCCCAGCGATGCGGATCCTGTTGCGGCGTTGCTGTTCTGGGAGATCGCGCGCCACACGAGCGCGGCAACCGGCCAGACGAAGAGCACCCCGAGGAACACCACGGGAACGCCCGCGAGCAGCCAGCGTCCGAGGCGGTTGCTGTTCAGCGACCGACTGCGCTGCGCCATTGCTGAAGCCACGTCTCCCGATTCTGCGCAATGTATGCGGGCGGAAGATTCACCGTCGACTGTGGGATCGGTGCGCGTTGCGCCCAGCCGTCGGGCAACGGCGTGTTCTTCTGCACCGGGTACACGTACATCGACGCCGGAAGCGCCTTCTGCACAGTGGGACTCAGCATGAAGTCGACAAGTTTGCGCGCACCGGCCGCGTTGGGAGCACCCTTGAGTACGCCGACGTACTCGACCTGCCGGAAGCAACTGTCGAGCAGTGCACTCGTCCCCGGCGTCGCAGCAGGCGACGAGGCGTACGACAGCACTATCGGCTTGTCGCCCTTGCCTTCTCCGGCGGTGAAGAGCTGGTTGTACGCGATCTCCCAGCCCGACACGATCGTCGCGCCCGCCGCGGACACCTGCTTCCAGTAGTCCTGCCAGTTGTTACCGAAGACCCCGACAGTGCTGAGCAGATATGCCATACCCGGCGACGACGTACCGGGGTCGATCAGCGCGGCCTGCTTGGCGTAGGTGGGATCGGTCAGGTCGCGCAGACTCTTCGGCGGGGTCTGGCCCTCGCGTCGATACCACTCGTCGTCGATGTTCAGGCAGACGTCGCCACGATCGACTGCCGTCAGCTCGTTGTTCGAGTCGGGCACCACGTATTGATCGGCGCCGTCGGCCAGAGCCGGCGATGCGTACGACTCGAGCGCCCCGGCCTGAATGGGTCGGGTCGCGAACGTGTTGTCGATCCCGTACACCGCGTCACCTTTCGGCGAACCCGGCGTGAGAGACACCGTCGACGCCAGCTGGCCCGCGTCGCCGCTCTTGACGACCTTCAGCGTCTGACCGGTTTCCTTCTTGAACTCGTCGAAGACCGATTGCGGGAGATCGAACGAATCGTGGGTCAGCAGCGTGACCTGAGAATTCGACGACGAATCGTCGCCACACGCGGTCAACATCGACGCTCCGACCGCGACAACCGCTGCGGCCACCGCCCCGGTGCGTACCATCCCTCTGCGCGTACTCCGCTGCCAGTGGGGGCGTCTCACTGCGGTCCGGTCTGTCACCAGCGCTCCTCATCTCCGGGCGATCCACATCTCCTGGTGCTCTTCGCATGCGAGATCGACGCCGTCCGACACACAGAACTCGGGCGACACCACTGAAGAAAGACACACCACCGAGAAGACCGACATTGATCGAACTCCTGTCGATCTAACCAGGTGCATCACAGACGTTCCGCAGACCAGCAGACAGTGCATGTCCGTACGTAACATTCGTAACAATTGCATCACCTGCACCAGAATCGGGGTGCTTGCGGCGTTAGGCTCCCCTGGACACCGCCCCATCGCCGGGGCTTAGAATGACGCGCCGGCGTTTCCGGACGGGGCACCCGGGTAGGGTCCCGAGTGCCGGATATCCAGCGCCCGATATAGACACCGACAACCGATAGGACTCCGACAAGTGCGTCTCTCAGCACTGACCAGTCGCGCCCGCATCGCAGTGGCCGCAGCAACGGTCGCCGTCGCCGCGTCGCTCGCGGCCCCGAGCATCGCGCACGCCGCACCTGCGCCCACCCAGGCCACGAAGGTCGACCAGCGCACGCTGGATTCCCTCGGAGCCTTCGCGCCCGCGATCATCGGCTCGGTCACCACGCCCGGACCGGACGGCAAGGTGAACGCTCAGCTGTTGCAGCAGGCGCGAGCGATGGCCGACCAACCGGGGCTCCCCCCGCAGGTCGCCGCCACCTGGCAGAAGATCACCGACTTCCTCGGCGAACCCGGCCGCAAGCAGGTCGCCCGGATCGAGGCCGCAAAGCCAGGCGATCCGGAGATCCCGCAAGGTCCGAACGCACCGAAGATCCAGGAGTTCCTCTACCCGACGCTCGGCTTCGGCTGCATGCCCGGCGGCGGCAACTCCCTCGGACGAGCTCTCGTGACGGCGGGTCCGCAGAAGGCGCCGGCCCCAGGCCCCAAGCGCGGACAGGCCGGCTATGTCTACACCAGCCTCGGCACCGGCCCCGCGATCAACAATCAGGCCCGCCAGCTGCTGGTCAGCTGGATCAACATCGACAACGGCCGCACCGGTCAGCTCCAGCTCAAGCGCAACGCGCTGATCAACGCGACCAACGGACCGGGCACCTTCACCGGGATCGCCTCCACAGGCAAGGGACGCGTGATCTCCACGATCTACGGCGACGTGACCACCAAGACCAAGGGCAAGGTGCTCAGCTGCACCATCATCCCGACGATCGGACTCGCGATCATCTGATCCGACCCGGGTACCACGCTCGACCGGTACCACTCTCGGCCCGCAGCACCAACGACAAGCCGGGGAAGCAGATCTGCTTCCCCGGCTTCGCCGTTTCCGGCTCCCGATGTGGCCCGAGCCGTCGAATCGGGGTCACCGTGCGGGATCGCATCGGGGTCGCGTGCACATCACAGCTCGGACTCGCGACTTGCAGACCCCACCTCAACCGTGGTCTCTTGTAACTCTAGAAACATCTGTCACATCTGCACCACGCTATTCGCGCGTGGGCTGATGGTCGTGTCGAGGAGAAGCATGATGATGTCGGCCCTACACACCGCACTCGGGCACCGCACCATGACCGGGCAGCGCGAGCAGAACCGCCGTCGAATCCGGGTTGGCGTTGCGGGAGCGGTCACGGCGGCCGCGATGCTGCTCGTCGTACCGGCGACAGCATCGGCTGCGCCCGCGTTGCCGACCGCGCCGACGACACTGGCTCCCGACCCTCAGTCACTCGGCAGTGTCCCGCTCGACCACGAGCTCGCCGAGGCAGTCAAAGCACTCAAGGCCGCAGGCGTCGACCAGTTGGCACTCAAGGCCGCCGAGGCCGTGAAGTCCTCGCTGGGACAGCTCTCCACCGCCGACATCGAGAGCAAACTCAATACCCTCTCCGTTGCCTTCGGTGGCGCTTCGGCATCGCGCGACGTGAGCGCCACCGGCGTCGCCCCCCATCCCGTCGCCGGTTCCGATGTCGCGTCGGTACTCAAAACGCTCGGCATCCAACCGTTCTCGCCCGCGATCGCACCGTTCTGCGCAGCGCCCACCGACGACAACCCGCTCGGGATCGTGACAGGCGCCGCCGGTGCGGCGCCCGGTCCGTGGCCCGCCAAGGAGGAGCCGATGAAGGTTGTCGAGCCCCTGGCGCCGCTGCTGAAACTCATCCCCGGCATCACATTGCCGAAGAAGCTGAATCTCGTCGACAAGGGTGAGACGGCTTTCGCGTTCGTCCCGGCCGCCGTCGGTACCGGCACCGCCGATGACGGTCAGATGCAGGTTGCGTGGTTCAACACCTCGACGCTCCAGGGCGGCTTCGAAAAGCTTGCCCCGGTGACGGATCCGACCGCGCGGGTTCTGCTGCCGATGCTGTCCGGTGTGCGCCTCGCACCGGTGAAGACCGGTAGCGGCACCATTCTCGCCGCCATCTACGGCACGTCGAACAACGCGGGACGCTCGTGCTTCTTCCTGCCTGCGGTCGGCGTGGTGAACGCCAAGTGACCACGTCATCTCGCCGTCGGAGACCGCGGAGGGCACAGGGCAGATCGCTTCGGATTGCGACGTGCGCAGCCGTCGTCTGCGCAAGCCTCGCGGCAGCACCTGCTCTGGCATCGGCGACCCCATCATCGTCTGCCGGGGAGCCGAACGCGCAGTCCTCTTCTGACTCGGCCAGAAGTTCTGACTCGGCCACATCTTCCGACGCCGCAACGACTGTCGATGCGGTCACGAGCGGAGGGGGATCGGCGGGGGCGGTGTATTCGCGGCGACCGATCACCCGATCGAATCTGGTGCCCGGCGCTGCGAGCGGCACCGTCTTCACCTATGCGACCACCGGGGCCGATCACAAGCCGCAGCGATCGAGCGGCATGCTGCTGACACCCTTCGGTTCCGTTCCCGCAGGCGGATTCCCGGTGATCGCCTGGGCGCACGGCTCCCGGGGGTTGGCTGACGGATGCGCACCGTCGGTGCGGCCGGCCGTCGCCGATCTCGACCAGGCACGCGCATGGCTGTCACGCGGCTACGCGGTGGTGAGCACCGACTACGCAGGACTCGGAACCGCCGGAACGCCACAGTATTTCGACACCGATGCGACGGCGCGCAACATCGTCGACGCCGTGCGTGCCACCCAATCGCTACGCAGCGATGTCTCGCGTCGCTGGGCCGTCGTCGGTCAGGGACAAGGTGCCGCCGCCGCTGTCACACTCGCTAGGATCGGGCCGACACTCGGTGGCCCGATCCTCGACTTCCGTGGCGCCGCCGCGTCGTCGATCCCGGCCCAGTTCTCGTCGCTGCTCACCAAACTCGGCCCCGGCACCGTCAACATGCCCGCCGGACTGACCGCCGACGCCCTGTACACGCTCAGCGCCATCAGCAGCGCCCGCCCCTCGGTCGACGTGGTCAACTACCTCACCGAGAGCGGTAGGAGTTGGTTGAACCGTGCCGCACAATTGTGCGTCGCCGATCTGACCCGCGAGGTCGACGGCGTGTCGCTGGGATCGCTGTTCTCCAAACCGCTCTCGAACAATCGGGAGCTCGCAGGTGTTCTCGAGGCGGCATCGGTGTTGCCGGTTCGTGGCTTCACCCGGCCGGTGATGATGACGCAGGGGCTCGTCGATCCGTCGGTGATCGTGCCGCTGACACTGAACTACATCAACGACGCCAGGATGGCCGACAGACAAGTCTCACCGCGTCCGTATCTGACTCTGTCCGCTGACGGCGCAAACCGAATGGCCGACAACGACATCCGTTCGTTCATCGCCACCGTCATGCGTTGATGGGCGGTCGACGGCGCGCCGCGTCGGGAGTAAATGGACAACGCGCTATGTCGTCGGGGTTTCCGCTCGCCTACGCCCTCTCGTCGGCCGTCGCGACAGCCGCGGGAGCATTCGGTACACAACGCGCCGCCGCGCTCACCAAGCCGATTCCGCTGGCCGTGCTCGCCGGACGCGCACTGCTGCGTCGCCAGCGCCAACACTCCGGTCCGGGGATCGACGATGCGCTTCTCGCAGGCGCGATAGCGTTCTCTGCGGCAGGCGACCGCGCGATGCTTCTGGAGGAGTTCACGCCGACCGACAGCGAAGCCGATCGCGTGACAAAGGATCGTCGACTCGCCACGGGCGCAGCGCTTTTCGGTGCTGCCCAACTCTGTTACTGCGCGCTGTTCTGGCGACGCGGTGCCCGACCGACGGTCAAGGCATTCGCGCCGAGGATGGCGGCCCTGAGTGAGTCGGCCGCAGTCCTGGCCGCCAACCGACCTCGTCCGCTGCTCGTGCTCGCCCCGTACGGCACCTCGTTGGCGGCGATGTCGACGCTCGCGGGCGCCGTCGACTCCCCGCAGCCGTCCGCTCGCATCGGCGGACTGTTGTTCCTCGCATCAGATTTCACGATTCTCAACCGCCGACACCTGATCTCGGGTGCCACCGCGCGCAGCATCAGCGAAGTCTGGGTCCTCGCAAGCTATTTCGCGGCACAGTATCTGCTCACCGATGCAGTCGACGTCGCGGCGTCACCCGACGTAGCCGGCGAGCTCGCCTGACCCGGACCTAACTCGACTTCGCCCGCTTCGTCGCCTCGAAGCGGGAGAGATCGTCTGCCGCAACGGCATCCATCTCCTCGAGTTCGAGACCCTTGGTTTCGCGCACCTTCGCCCTGACGAAGAAGTACGACGCCGCGGCACAGAACGCGAAGAAGCCGTAGACCCATCCGAGTCCGAGGCTCGAGCTGGCCTGCGGGAAGAGCATCGAGATGGTGAAGTTCGCCAGCCAGTTGAACGCGGTACACACACCGAGCGCGACCCCGCGGATTCGGTTGGGGAACATCTCGCTGAGCATGACCCACATGACCGGACCCCAGGTGGCGGCGAACGCGATCACGAAGAGGTTGGCTCCGATCAGCGCCACGACACCCCAGTGCCCATTGAGCGTCAGACACTCGGAATTGGTGTTCCCCGGTGTGCACTGCGTATCGCCGACAGAGCCGGTCTCCTTGTAGTGCGACTGTGTGAAGGCGACGCACGCCATGACGAGTCCGATGAACATGCCCACCGAACCCCAGAGAAGCAGCACTCGCCGCCCGATTCGATCGACGAACAGAATCGCCACGAACGTCATCACCACGTTGATCGCCGACGTGATGACCGACGTGGTGAACGCGGAGTCTGTGCTGAATCCGACGGACGTCCACAGGCTCGTCGAATAGTAGAAGATGGCGTTGATACCGACGAACTGCTGGAAGATCGCCAGCCAGATACCCACCCAGACAAGCGGATGCAGACCGAACGACGGACCGCGCAGATCCGACAGCTTGGCCGACGATTCACGCTTGACGGTCAGTTTGATCTCTTTGACACGATCGAGCGGATGCTGCTCTCCGGTGACCTCCTGCAGGATGCGGGCGGCCTCCTCGTCGCGGTTGTGCCCGACGAGATACCGCGGAGACTCCGGGATCAGCAGCGCGAGAATGCCGTACACGACTGCGGGAATGACGCCGACCAGGAACATCCACCGCCAGGCCTCGAGTCCCCACCACAGGGTGTTCATGGGGTCGCCACCGGGCGCGGCCTGTTGAAAGAGCTTGTCCGACAACAGCGCTGCGAAAATGCCGAGTGTGATGGCCAACTGCTGCATGGATGCGAGCGCGCCGCGATAGCGCGCCGGCGCGATCTCGGCGATGTAGGCGGGGGCGATCACCGAAGCGATGCCGATGCCGAGTCCGCCGATCACGCGCCAGATGAGCAGGTCCCAGACCGTTTGGGTGTACGCGGTTCCGACGGCCGACGCGGTGAACATCACCGCACCGAGGACCATCACGCGTTTGCGACCCCAGACGTCGGCAAGACGACCGGCAAACCATGCACCGACAACGCAACCGAGCAGTGCGATCGCGACGGCGAAGCCCTTGAACAGCGATCCCAGCCCGAAGGTGTCCTGGATGGAGTCGACCGCGCCGTTGACAACGGAACTGTCGAAGCCGAAGAGGAATCCGCCGACGGCCGCTGCGACGCTGACGCCGATGACCCGCGCTGTGTGTTGATCAGATGAAGGGGCAGAACGTGCTTGTGACATTGCCTGACCTCGCCTCGATGCTCGGTTCGCGGGGACGCAGCGCCCCAGACGTGATTTTCACGTTACCCAATGTTGTTCAGCGTGAAGGCGTTTTGCACGGCACCACACGCGAAACCGTGACAGCGCGACGAGATCGAGCTCAGATCGTGACAGTCCGGCGTTCAGGCGGTTGCCGTGCCGCGGCACGTCGAGAACTGCGGGTTGACCATCGGTACGAACGCGATGGCCCCGATCTTCTGTCGAATGACGAACGACACCGGTCCGGAACCCGGATGAATGTCGATCTGCCAGGAGATGTTTCGCGCCCGGCTCGGCGCGCTGACCACACCCGTGCGACCCGTCGCCAGGTTGCGCCACGAGACCGTGACGTCCATCGAGTACTCGACGAGCCCCGGCTTGCCGCGATCGGTGCCGATCAGCTCGATCGCCGGAGGTGGCAGACCGTCCGACGGGAAACGGATGCCGTTGAAGACATCGACGTGGATGCGCAATGGCCCCAAGGGCCACGGATTGGCGCTGTCGCACCTCAGCGAGGTCACGAAGTTGGGGTTGCTGTATTCCGGAATCGCCTGCGCGCCGCCGACGCCGACGGTCGTCAGTCCCGTAATCGCGAGGATTGCCGCACCCACGATCACCGCCATCCGGCGCACCATCAGCCTGCCTGCACCGACTACCCCTTCGCGCATGGCGTCATTGTAGGAGTCCCTAGGATGGAGCCATGGCAAAACTGCAGATTGCCCAAGACCCGGCCGCAGACGAACTGCTGTCGACCGACGCGTTCGCACTGCTCACCGGCATGTTGCTCGATCAACAGTTTCCGATGGAGCGCGCCTTCGCCGGGCCGGCGAAGATCCGCGACAGGTTCGGTTCGCTCGATCCCGAAGCGATCGCCGACGCCGATCCCGAGGCCTTCGCCGACCTGTGCGCCACACCGCCTGCCATCCATCGCTACGGCCGCTCCATGGCAGGCCGTGTGCAGTCGCTCGCCCGGGTTATCGTCGACGAGTACGACGGCGACACCGCGCGCCTGTGGACGACAGCCACCACCGGCAAGGAACTGTTCGACCGCATACGCGCACTGCCCGGCTTCGGCGATCAGAAGGCGAAGATCTTCACGGCGCTCCTCGCAAAGCAACTCGACGTCGCTCCGCGCGGCTGGACCACGGTCGTCGGCGACTACGGCAAGAAGGGTTTTCGGTCGGTTGCGGACGTAACCGACCCCGACTCACTGCAGAAGGTTCGGGACTTCAAAAAGGCCGCCAAGGCAGCAGCCAAAGCGGGCGATCAGGCGTCGTCGAAAGGCTAGGGTGTCGTGGTGGTCGAAGAACGTGACACCGATGTCGACATCGTGCCTGTGGACCTGCGCTCGGCCGTCGACCTGCCGTTCCGCCTAGGGTTCGCGATAGCAGGTGTGGCACTGACCGCCGCGGAATCGGCGGTCACCATCGCGCGAGTGACCGCGACGAGTGTGCAGCACGAGATCGGGCAGGCCATCGGGGTCTCGGGCGCCGAACTCGGCGGTGCACGCGCCCCGCTCGCGCTGCTGGCTCAGCTGAGCGATCTGATGTCACCCGACCGCCCGCTGGGCAGGCTTATCGCGCCGGGAGGTCCACTCGAGCGACTGGTCACTCCCGGTGGCGTCATCGATCGCCTCACCGCCAAGGACGGCCTCCTCGAGAAGTTGACGGCCCCGGGCGGGATCTTCGACCAGATCACCGACGAGAACGGCATTCTCGTCCGGCTGACCGCCAAGGACGGACCGCTCGACCGACTCACCCGCGAGGGCGGCGTCGTCGACCAGTTCACCGAGAACGAGGGCATCCTCGAGCGTCTGACGTCCGAGGGTGGGATCGTCGACCAACTCACCGCTCCCGGTGGAGTGTTGGAGAAGGCGACAGAACCCGGTGGTGTCCTCGACAGGCTCGCGGCCGACGGTGGTCTTCTCGATCAACTCGTCGGCGAGAACGGCGCGGTCGAGCGCGCCATCACGCCCGGCGGCACGCTCGATCGCATCACCGAACTGACAGAGGTCATCGCGACGCTCGCCCCGAATCTCATCGCGATGCAGGACACGGTCCACGAGCTCGCCGAGACCGTCGATCTTCTCAACCAGACTGTTGCACCGCTCGGCGGACTCGCCGACCGGCTGCCGAAGCGGCTCACACGTGGCCCACGGAATTCTCTTCCGAGCGGCCACGATCCATCGCGGGCGCCACACGACCAGCTTTGACGCTGTGGGGTCGGAGGGTCCCGAGCCGGTCGATCGCTTCGGACAACAACGTCACGTAGTCGTCGACGTCGGGAGCGATTTCCGGCGACGTCGTCACCGAGATGGTGACTCGATCGGCGATTCCGTGCACGCCGTGCGTCAGCCCTTGCACGGGAGACAGCGCGGGGAAGCCTGTTGTCGCGAGGACCGGTCTGCCATCGAGCGCGAGGTCGCCCGCACCCCGATTCACCGACGACACAACGGTGACCCCGGTGATGTTCTCGGGAACCAACGTCGGATCGAAGTGTCCGATGCCCCACCGGGTCAACGCCGCGGGAGTCGCGGCGGTTGCCGCACGCGATGCGACGCGCGCCGGATCGTCGTCGGCGCGACGGGCGGTGTCGATCTCGGCGGCGATCAGACGAGCCCGCTGCGCGAGATCCGGCTCGTCGACGTGGAGGTCGACGCCGACGTTACGAAAGTTGTTGCGCACCGCCTTCTTTGGTGACCGTGCGACGGTGAGCTCGACGACGAGACTGCCCTCGGGATCGGCGAGGAACGTCGGCAGTGCCAGCGAAATGGCCACCAGCGCACCGACTGTGACACCGAGGTCACCGATACGCAGAGCCTCGCGCTCCACGGTGATCGTGCGCAGGGTTCGACCCGCTCCCGGTGCGCGATTCAGGCGTGAGAGCGGCACACCGCCGCTCTGCTGTGGCGGAGAAGCCCGATACCGTTGCCAGGCAACGAATCCGCGAGCGATCATCGAAGCGAACTGCGCGGGCAGGCGCGCCGCCCCGACCACCGCTCCCGCGGCCCGTAGAGCCGAATCCGGAAGTGCGCGTATCGGATACGCGGAGGTGGCGGGTGATGGGGCCACTTGTCCGAAGAGTTCGCGGGCGATCGCCGCGGTGCGCCGACCGTCCCCGAGTGCGTGCGAGAACTGCAGGGTCACGACGACGCCGCGACCATCGCCACCTCTCGGTCCGGCGGCGTCCGGAACCTCGTCACCGAGAGCTCCCGTGCCCGGAACCGACGACACGTGAGCGAAAAGATGTACCCGCCAAGCCATCTCGGTCGGATCGAGCTGCTCGGCCATCCGATCGGCCAGAATCGCGAGACATTCCTGCCAGGTGAGCGCGGCGTCGTCGACGACGAACTGCCGCGGCAGAATATCGGCGTGCACCCAGTAGGGCCGATCGAGCGTGAACGGTATGTCGAGGACGCGCAGCCTCAGGTCCGCGATGTTCGCCGCCCTCGTCGCGATCCACGCTGCGAGCTCAGCGGCGTCGACCGGCCGGTCGTCGGCGAAGATGTAGACCACGAACTGGTCGTTGGGGATGATCGGCGCCATCCAGTACGGCACCACATCCGTGGCCGACAACCGCTGCATCGGGCGAGATCCCGTCAGCCCTTGGGGGTTTCGAAGTGAACGAGACCCTGGACGTGGACGTCAGAACCGTCCACCGCAGCCCGGATCAGTTCAATTTCTGGTCCGAGCACAGCGGCGACGTCGTCGTAGGAGTACGTCGGCGGCGCCGTCACGGTGACCCTGATGAGTTTGCGACCTCTGTCGTCGAGGGCCTTGGCCGAGACATCGTCGAACATCGTGTGTCCGGCGAGGTCGGCGGCGACCGCGTTCGCGATCAGTTTGGGCGCGACGATCAGTTCGCCGTCGTCGTTGCTGCCCGCGAGCTCGAGGTCGTCGACCTTGCTCGGGCGAATGGCCGTTGAGATCAGCGACCATCCCCAGATCAGACCGATGATGACGATTCCGAACAGCAGCACCGTCCACCAGTCCGTGCCGTCGAGGCGGGCGGGCCAGCCCGAATCGAGGTGATCGGCCCAGTCACGAACCTTGGGCACGTTGAGTTTCCACAGAACAGCACCCACTCCGACGACGAGGCAGATCAGACCGATCAGTCCTGCCGTGATCCGGTGAAATGACGCGGGTCCGCGGTTCATCGCGATGCCCCCTTCTTGTGTCGAGTGACCACCTTGAGCTTCACGCGCATCTTCTTCTCCAACGACGACGCAACGCTTTCGAGCGTGTCGCGAAGCGCCGACTCGTCGACCGCGGAATCGGTGGTGACGAGGACCTTGGCACGCCGTCGTCCGACGACCGTTGTCGCGTGTTCGACGCCCGGCACCGACAGCGCCGCTGTGCTGAATCGGCGTGCGACGTCGCCGCGTCGAGTCCACAGGACCTCGAAATCGCCGAGGCTGACGTGAGTGCGCCGACGCGGAGCGAGAGCCGTCCACACCAGGAGAAGGCCCACGATGATGAAACCGACTGCCGCAGCCCACATCCAGTCCTGCCACGTTGCGCCGTCGAGCCAGTCGGCAGCGGCCTGCAGCCACCGCGTGCCCGACACCCAACCCGCCTCGACGAGCAGGTCGTGGATGGCGACCGCGACCAATGCGAGCAATGCGACGCCGATGATCACGCCGGACACAACGGATTTCGGCCCTGCTGCCGGGACGAAGACCTTGCCCTTGTGGGTGTCAGCGGTACGCGCCTCAATGACGGCGCGCTCGTTCTTGCCCGCTGTGTTCTTGTCCCCCGTGCTCTTGCCCGCTGTGCTCTTGTCCGCCGTGTTCTCGTCCTTTGGGGCGGCGTCCGGCGTGGTCGTGCTCATGACTCCTCCTCATCGCTGTCGGTGACCCGCTCGCTGCGGGTGGCCCGACCCTCCGGCGATTCTTCGGAAACCTCCGATGGGGTCGTCGGGTTCGGGATCTCGACAAACCCTGCGCGACGGCTCTTTGCCTGTGCCGTCGTCACGATCTCGGCGACTGTCACATCCACCCGTCCGGGGCGAACTCCGGTCAGCCGAGTGACCTCTGCCGCGACGTGATCACGCACCTCGGCACAGACCGCGGCAACCGCGCACGGCCACAGAAGCGCGACCGTGAGTGTGATGGTCGGCGCGGTCTGCGACATGTCCGTCGACGCGGACGGATACCCACCCGCGAGTGGGTTGAGCGCGTTCAGTACCGACGCGCCCTTGCCGTCGGATTCGATCACCCCGTCTACCCCGAGTGCGGCTCGTTCTGCGATCTTCTCGCCGACGCGGTCGTCGAGGACCAGACTTCCGCGTGCCCCGGGATCGGACGCGTCGGCAGCCTCTGGCGACAAGGCCGGCGCTGCTGTACCGACCGCCGACGCGCCTAGATCGCCACGGGTGACGGTGACCGCATCAGCCACGGTTCCGGCTCTTCAGCAATCGACCGAGATCGAGCACACCGTCGCGGTGTAGCCCGATGACCAGTCCCACCGCTCCGAGCACGATGGCCAGGATGAAGCCGGTGAAGCCACCGGTCGTTGCCGCGAGTGCGAGGAGCAATCCGACAATCAGACCGATCACCGCGTTGTTACTCATCGTTGTTCACCTCTGTTGATCGAGTTGGATGTGCCTGCGTCGATGTATCGGCGACGGGGATGTCACCGATGGGGATGTCACCGATTGGGATGTCACCGACGGGAATGTCGCCAACGGGGATCTCTCCGGCTGGGGTATCCCCGCCTGATGTGGTCCCGGCTGACGTGGTCTCGCCTGATGTGGTCTGGGGTTCGTCGTGAGACTCGGTGGGTCCGACCGAGATGTCCTCGACGACCACCGAGACGGGTACGCCTGCTACCTGCGACGCGACCGTGACGACCTCGTCGGCGACCGCTCGCAGGTCGTGGTTGATGTCGACGACGATGTGTACCTCGCCCGAGTCGTCGGACATGCGCACACCGCTGACCCGGCTACCGGGCAGATACGTCGCGACTTCACCGAAGACTCCGGCGTGCAGCCCCGTGACCCCGGGCACCGCCTCCGCCGCCGCTGCGACCTTCTGCGCCACCGACCCCGCTCCGACATCGGAGCGGGTGGCGGCGTCCTGATCGCCTGCGCCGCCGGACAGCGACGACCCCGACAGCGACGACGACTCAGACATCACTGCACCCGCGGCGCGCTCGACGAGTCGTCGTCATCGTCGCCGAAGTGGATGTCGTGCACGGTGACATTCACCTCCGTCACCTCGAGTCCGGTCATCTGCTCGATCGAGGTGATCACGTTGCGTCGGATTGCCGCAGCGAGTTGGTGAATGGCGACGCCGTAGTCGGCGACGATCGAGACGTCGACAGCGGCCTGCCGCTCCCCGACCTCGACGTTGATGCCCTGAGTGGTGCTGGTGCCCGTACCCGGGATCACCTCGCGGACCTTGCCGACCATGCGTTCGGTCGTGCCGCCGACGTCGTAGACGCCGTTGATCTCGCGGGTTGCGATGCCCGCGATCTTGGCGACCACCTGGTCGGCGATCGACGTCTTACCGCGTTCTCCGGCGGGCGCCACCTTCTTGGAGGCGTCGGTCAGCGCGACGGCGCTGCTCTTGGCGCTCTCGGTGCTGCCTGTGCTCGACTGATTGGTTGCGGTTCCTGTGGCTGCGCTCTCGGCCATGACGCTCCTCTTTCCTCGTTCTCATCCGATGTAGATGGTCAGACGACGGCATCCCGACAACCTCGACCGCACGTGCCAACTTCTCGGCACGCCGTCCGGCGGTCGCCGGAATGGGGAGCGATGACGGCGGGGATCTATGACCCGCTTCCCCATCGCTCCCGTATAAGGTCAGTCGTAGTGAATCCGATATCTGCACGCGTGAATTCGCGTGACCCCGGACACAGTGACGAGTCACCGTCAGCGGCAGGCCGACACGCGGGCACGCCGGGTCCGACGCTGCGTTCGGCTCCCGGTCCGTCGACACAGGCGCCCGCGCTGAGCGACTTCTCCGAGGATGAACTCGCTGCCGCCGCGGCAGCGGGCGACGCCGAGGCGTTCTCGGTCCTCGTCGGAAAGCTCTCCCCCTCCCTGCTGCGCTACCTACGCCGCATGGTCGACGATCCGCAGACCGCGGAGGATCTGGCCCAGGACACACTCCTCGACGCATGGCGCGGACTACCCGATTTCGCATTCCGCAGTTCGTTCAAGACGTGGATGTTCGGGATTGCACACCGCAGAACCGTCGACCACTGGCGTCGACGTCGCGACATCCCGACCGCGGAAGAACGCTTCGCCGACCTCACCGACCCCCATCCCCTTCCTGCCGACGACGTGCTGCACACGTCTCTCGTCGAAGCGCTGCGTCGAGAACTGACGACCCTTCCGGAGACATCGCGCGCCGTATGGTGGCTGCGAGAAGCCGAGGGACTCTCGCTCACCGAGATCTCTCGGGTCTTGCAGATCTCCGTCGGCTCGGTCCGCGGGCATCTGCAACGAAGTCGGCGCTACCTCGCGACCCGCCTTGCCCCGTGGCGTCCCGACGCAACCAATGACGGCGCAACCAATGACGACGCAACCAACGCTGAGAAACCCGGCCGAGGGCCCGACAACACAGGGCGAACACGTACAGGGCCGGCGAGTACAGGGCAATCAGGTACAGGGCCATCAACTACCGGGTCACGTTCGCTGAGAGGAGGACGACGATGACGCGAGCAGGCAGGACAACGCGCGGCGCAGGTTCTCCCGACACGGACTTCGACGACCGCTACGAGAGACTCGACGACGACTCCGACGAGACCGACGCGTGGCTCGTGGACGCGAGTCGCCGACTCGAGGAACCCGACCGTTACATCGCCCGGCTGATCACGTCGATCACGGGAAAGCTCGGACGAGTCCGACGCAGCGGCCGCATTCTCGACACCGACGACGGCACCGTGCGCGTCAACGACCGCGTCGTCAAACAACTACTCGCCACACGCATCCGGCACACCCTCGGCCGACTCGTCGTGCTGGTGGAACTCGACAGCCCCGACGGCAGCGAGATCCCCGACACCGGCGAGAACCTGCAGTCGCAGGGCAGCCCGGAGAACGCTGTCAGTCGGGTGCGTATCGGGCTGATCGCCCGCTACCACGACGATCTCGTCGTCGATTCCGATCGCGTGCGCGAGGTCGCCGACGCCGTGCTGGCGTCGACGCTCGGACCATCGACCTCTGCGACCGCACGCCGACACATCGACATCCGCTGGCAGGATCTGTACACCCTAAATTGGATCGACTGAGCCCGAGTCCATACGCGTGTTTCGCTCTCGCGATTGGCACGAGCGTCTATATGCTTTGCCCGACGGGTTTCTTCGTCATAACCGTCATAACGGGCGCGGCAACAGAGGCAGTACGGCTGCGCCATCGGGATTGCTGCGTCACAAGGGATATCTGCGGGGGCCGACGCCGACAGAAAGGTCGACATGGCGGACGAAGACGCGACTGACGACAAGGTCATTGACGGCGAAGTTGCCGACGACAAGGTTATCGACGACAAGGCAATCAACGACCCGGGTTCGCCGACCTGGGCACTTCCCCGGGGAACGGTGGTGCTGCTGACCATCGCGGGCATCGTTGTCGCGGTCTTGGGAATCAAATCGATCGGATCGATCGTCGGGCCCGTGTTCCTCGGCCTGATCATGACCGTCGCTGTTGCCCCGTTGCCCGGCTGGTTGCGACGCAAGGGCTGGCCCAAGTGGGCCGCATTCCTCGCGACGGTCCTACTGGTCTACGGGATCATCCTCGGGCTGTTCGGTTCGGTCATCTACTGCATCGCCCGGCTCGCGACGATCCTCCCCCAGTACAGCGACAAGTTCAACGACCTCATCGACGACATCCAAAAAGCACTGTCCGACCACGGCATCGGACAGGACAAGGTCAACGACATGCTCTCGCACGTCGACGCGGGCAAGGTATTCGATGTCGTCGGCGACGTCGTGTCGAGCACGGCGAGCGCGGCGTCGGCTCTCATCTTGGTGCTCACCGTTCTGCTGTTCATGGCCGTCGACTCGATCAACGCCGACGAACGTTTCGACGTTCTGAAGAAGGTTCGCCCCGACGTGGCGCACGCGTTTCAGACGTTTGCCTCGGGCACGCGTAACTATCTCGTCGTCTCGACGGTGTTCGGCCTGATCGTGGCCGTCTTCGATACCGGCGCCCTGTGGCTGATGGGCATTCCGCTCCCGCTGCTGTGGGGCCTGCTCTCGTTCATCACCAACTACATCCCGAACATCGGCTTCGTGCTCGGAGTCATCCCGCCCGCGATCCTGGCACTCCTCGACGGAGGCTGGACGCTCGCGTTGTGGGTCATCATCGTCTATTCGGTGATCAACTTCGTGATCCAGTCGGTGATCCAGCCCAAGTTCGTCGGCGACTCCGTCGGTCTCACCACGACGGTCACGTTCCTGTCGCTGATCTTCTGGGCTTGGGTGATCGGCCCGCTCGGTGCGCTTCTCGCCATCCCACTCACGCTGCTGTGCAAGTCGCTCCTGATCGACATCGATCCGTCGACCCGCTGGGCTGACGTACTGGTCTCGTCGGGTCGACCGACCACGGACGAGGTCGAGGACGCGCGACGTCACAACGATCGGGAGGAGCGGATCCGCAAGGTCGAGAACCAGACTCTACGCGCGGGCGACAGCGACAACAGCGACAGCAGGGATGGCGAGGAGAGAGGTGGCGGTGAAAGCATCGCCTGATGGTCTCGTCAGCGATCTGACCAGACCGGCTCTCGCTTTGCGAGAAAAGCCGTGATCCCCTCCTGTGCGTCACACGTCATCGCGTTGGTGGCCATCGTCGAACTCATCGAGCGGTACGCCTGCGGCTCGGGCTCGTCGATCTGCCGATAGAAGGCACGCTTCCCGATCATCAGGGTCGACGCACTCGACGCCGCAATCCGCAGCGCAAGACCACGGACGGTGTCATCGAGAGCTTCCGGTTCGACGACGTCATTGATCAACCCCCAATCCGCCGCGGTCGCCGCGTCGATCGGGTCTCCGGTCAGCAGCATCTTCATCGCACGCTTACGCCCGATCGCCCTGGTCAGCGCCACCATCGGCGTCGAGCAGAACAATCCGATCCGTACGCCCGGCGTACTGAACGATGCCGCTGTGGACGCCACGGCGAGATCGCACGCGGCGACGAGCTGGCATCCCGCCGCGAAGGCGGCCCCCGCGACCTGCGCGATGACCGGTTGACGGATCTCGTGGATGGTCGCCATCAGCTCGACACACGTCGCGAACACCGCCTCCTCGTCCGCGAGAGTTCTGTCGACGAGTTCGGTGAGGTCGTGTCCCGCAGAAAAGGCGGGTCCTTCTGCCCGAATGACGACCACACGTACGCCGGGGTCCTGATCGAACTCACGCAGCGCCGTTGTGGCTGCCCGCATCGTCGACGTCGAGAGCGGGTTGCGTCGTCGTGGATCGGTCAGCGTGAGGTAACGCAGCGGCCCGTCGTGCGAGACAGTGACCGTGGTGGAATTCATTTCCGACATTTCGTCCTCATTTCTCCGCGCTCAACGTTAACCAACTCGACGATATCTGTGCGCCGGACCACAAAATAGTGGTGATCTGTCTCACAGTATAGGCACTCATTAAACTTGCGAAATAGCACGACGAAACGCCGGAGTGCGCAGGCATTTCTCAGAAAAATGCCAGATTTATCTTGGGTAATCGTCACAGCGCAGGTCAGAAAGTCGATGTGACCTTTCCGTGATCACTCCGTAAGGTCGCCGTTGGTCCAAATACGAGTCACCCGAACACCCCACTCAATTTGTCCTGACCGGGTGACTGATAGGAGGAACAATGACCACGCGGATGAAGAAGACCGCCCTTCGCGCCGGAATCATCGGCGCGATCGCACTTGCTCCCTTCGGCGTCGCGACCGCGACCGCCTCTGCGGATGGACACGACTGGGATGCCGTCGCCAACTGCGAGAGCAGCGGCAACTGGGCAACCAACACCGGCAACGGCTACTACGGCGGCCTGCAGTTCTCGCAGAGCACCTGGGAGGCCAACGGCGGCAGCGGCAGCGCGTCCAGCGCGTCGCGCGAGGAGCAGATCCGCGTCGCGGAGAACGTACTCGCAACTCAGGGACCGGGCGCATGGCCCGTGTGCGGCCAGTACCTCTGATCCTGAGGTCTGCCCACCTGCCGTGACGACCCGATCGGGTCAACGGTTCTTGTCAACGCCCTGCGACTACGCGGACGCCCGTGGTGTACCACGCGCGTTTGCCCGGTCGCGGGGCGTTTGCGCGCCTATAGGGCGCCAGACCCCGTGATCGCGGGCTACGATTCGCGACATGGATGCCGGGCACGGATCGTCGGAGAGCACTCATCACGTGTCCGACGCCGACCGCTCGACGCTGTCGATGTCATTGCTGATGACGCCGGGCATGGCCAACTTCACCGGAAACGTCCACGGCGGCACGCTGCTCAAACTGCTCGACGAGGTCGCCTACGCATGCGCGAGCAGATACTCGCGTCGATACGCGGTCACGTTGTCGGTCGATCGCGTCATCTTTCGTGAACCGATACGCGTGGGCGAGCTGCTCATCCTGTCGGCGTCGATCAATTACACCGGCCGCACGTCGATGGAGGTCGGGATCAGGGTCGAGACCGAGAACATCCATACCGGGATTCGCCGACACACCAACAGTTGCTACTTCACCATGGTCGCCATGGGCGACGACGGACGGCCGCGCGAGGTACCACCGCTCACGCCCGAGACCGCGACCAGAAACGACGCTTCGCCGAGGCTGAACTCCGCCGCGAGGCGCTGCGCTCCGCGCGTGACGGATAGCCGCGACCGCCGTGGCAGCACTCCCATCGGATGTAGGGCGCGCAGCGGTTGACGCTCACTGCCGGTGGCCATAGCGTCGAAGCGAGGTCGGGTCGCACGGAACACCGGCCACCAGCCCCTCGTCAGCCCCCTCTCCTTCAACTCCTGGCCCCTAGCCCCTGACCTCTAGCCCCGGCGGTGAGCGATGCACCACAGCAGAACCGAGAACGACAGGCGATGAGAGTCGCACTGTTCGCAACCTGCTTCAACGACACGATGTGGCCGAACACCCCACGCGCCACCGTGCTGTTGCTCGAACGCCTCGGTGTCCGAGTCGAGTTCCCTGTCGAGCAGACATGCTGTGGGCAGATGTTCACCAACACCGGCTACGCCGACGAGGCCATTGGCGGTGTCCGACAGTTCGTCGACGTCTTCTCCGGATACGACGCGATCGTCGCCCCCTCGGGTTCGTGTATCGGATCGGTCCGCCACCAACATGCGGCCGTTGCCGCCCGAACCGGCGACACCCGGCTCCGCCACGCGGTCGACGAAATGACACCACGATTCTTCGAACTCAGCGAGTTTCTCATCGACGTGCTCGGCGTCACCGATGTCGGTGCCTACTTTCCCCACCGGGTCACCTACCACCCGACGTGTCACTCCCTACGGATGCTGCGTGTCGGCGACAAGCCACTTCGCTTGCTGCGCAGCGTACGTGGCATCGATCTCGTCGACTTGCCTGCCGCCGAACAGTGTTGCGGCTTCGGAGGTACCTTCGCCATGAAGAACGCCGACGTCTCGGTGGCGATGGGCGCAGACAAATCCAGGCATGTACGCGACACCGAGGCCGAAGTTCTTGTCGCCGGCGACAATTCGTGTCTTGCACACATCGGGGGACTTCTCTCCCGCGAACGGGCGGGCGTCCGGACCATGCACCTCGCAGAAATCCTGGCATCGACCGAGGAGCACCCGGCATGAGCGAGACCGTTGAGTCCGATCGGCACGTCGATGAGTCCGATCGGCACGCCGAGCAGGAAGCGTTGAGCCAGCACGGTTTCGGGCTCGGACATCCGCACGTCGGGGTGACCGCGACATTCGTCGGGATGCCGAAGTTCCCGAAGGCGGCCCGCCACGAGCTGGCGAACACTGTCCAGCGCCGCAATCTCGAGCACGCGACGTCGACGATCCGGCACAAGCGCGCAGCGGTTGTCGACGAACTCGCCGACTGGGAGGAACTGCGACTCGCGGCGGAGGCGATCAAGAACCGCACGCTACGTCACCTCGACGATTATCTGCTCGAGTTCGAGGAGAAGGCGACTGCCGCTGGCGCACAGGTACATTGGGCGCGCGACGCGGAGGAGGCCAATCGCATCGTCGTCGATCTGGTCCGCGACACCGGCGCCTCGGAAGTGGTCAAGGTCAAGTCGATGGCCACCCAGGAGATCGAACTCAACGAGGCGCTTGCCGCCGCAGGCATCGATGCCTGGGAGACCGATCTCGCCGAACTGATCGTGCAACTCGGCAACGATTGGCCGAGTCATATCCTCGTGCCGGCAATCCATCGAAATCGCAGTGAAGTCCGCGAGATCTTTCTGCAGAACATGGCGAAGGTGGGACGCCCCGCACCCGACGACCTGACCGAGGAGCCTGCGCGGCTGGCCGAAGCGGCACGCGTGCATCTGCGTGAGAAGTTCCTGCGCGCCAAGGTCGGCATCAGCGGAGCCAACTTCGCGATCGCCGACACCGGGAGCCTTGTCGTCGTCGAATCCGAGGGCAATGGACGCATGTGCCTGACGCTGCCCGAGACGCTCATCTCCGTGGTGGGCATCGAGAAGATCCTGCCGACGTGGGCCGACCTCGAGGTCTTCCTGCAGGTACTACCCCGCTCCAGCACCGGCGAACGCGAGAATCCGTACACGTCGGTCTGGACGGGCGTCGCCGCGGGCGACGGTCCGCAGAACGTGCACATCGTCCTGCTCGACAACAACCGCACCGGCATCCTGGCCGACGAGGTCGGGCGCGCTGCCCTGCGCTGCATTCGGTGCTCCGCGTGCCTCAACGTGTGTCCGGTCTACGAGCGCACCGGCGGGCACGCGTACGGCTCAGTCTACCCGGGTCCCATCGGCGCGATCCTCACGCCGCAGCTGCGCGGCACGGCGTCGAAGATCGATCAATCGCTTCCCTACGCGTCGAGCCTGTGCGGCGCATGCTTCGACGTGTGCCCGGTCCGAATTCCCATACCGGACATACTCGTTCATCTGCGCACCCGCGTCGTCGACGAACATCGGAAGGGGCTTCCGACCGCCGAAGCTGCAGCGATGAAGGCCATGGAGAAGGTCTTCGCCGATCACCGCAGACTCGAAGCCGCGCAGAAAGCCGCGACGGTGAGTCACCGCTTCTTCGGCAACCGGCGCACGCTCGGCGCGCTGCCCTGGCCGATGACTCCGTGGTCGAGTGCGCGTGACACCCCGGTCCCACCCGCCGAGACGTTCCGCGAGTGGTGGAAACGCGAGCGCGGCAACACTTCTGGAGATGAGACACGATGACCGCCGCACGTGAGGAGATCATCGGTCGGGTCCGCGCGGCACTGGCCGACGTACCCGCCGACGACGTCACACCCGTCGACTGGGTCTACGGCCGACCCTCGAGCACGGGCGATCTCGGCCTCGTCGACCGATTCGCCGAGCGCGTCGCCGACTACAAGGCCGTTGTCGAACGCGTCAATTCAGCGCACCTGTCGGATCACGTGAACGCCCTGCTGGAGAACGTCGACGGTCCGATCATCGCCGACGCCGTCGTCCGCGACCTGCTGTCCGGGGTAGACTCGGTGTGGCTGTCCGATGACGATCTCTCCCCCACCGAACTCGACGCCGCGTCCGCGGTGATCACCACCGTGGCGGTCGGCATAGCCAACACCGGCACCATCGTGCTCGATCACGGCGCGGGACAAGGTCGTCGAGCCGTGTCACTGGTACCCGATGTCCACCTCTGCCTGATCCGCACCGATCAGATCGTCAGCGACGTTCCCGAAGCAGTGGCCCGCCTGATCGAGCAGGGCTCGGCGATCCGCCCCCAGACCTGGATCAGCGGACCGAGCGCGACGAGCGACATCGAACTCGATCGCGTGGAGGGCGTCCACGGACCGCGCACACTGCACGTCATCATCGTCGAGGCGTAGTGGCCGGCCGGGAGACCGGTTGACTTCGGCCCTGCCCGGAATTCTTTCAGCGTGGAATCCTTTTCGGGCCACGCCGGTTGGTAGTAGGCATGTCGCCAGATACTCGAAGTATCCGTTTCGGAGTCAACCTGATGGGAACCGGCACGGGAGATCAGTTCCGTGCGCAAGTGCAAGCTGTCGCCGATTCCGGCGCCGATGTCGTTCTCGTGCCCGACCATCTCGGCCTCATCGGGCCGATGCCTGCCCTCGTCGCGGCTGCCGCGCAGGCACCGGACCTGCGGATCGGCAACTTCGTACTCAACGCGCCCTTCTACAGTCCCGCGCTGCTCGCACGCGACCTCGCAACCGTCGATCAACTCAGCGGCGGACGCCTCGAGATCGGTCTCGGTGCGGGCTATGTGAAAGCCGAATTCGACGCCGCGGGCATCCCGTTCGGCCGCCCCGGCCAGCGAGTCGATCATCTCGAGGAGGTCGTCGACCATCTGCACGTCGCCTTCGACGATCCCGCGCAGGCGCCGCCGTTCGTACAGTCGCATCCGCCGATCATGGTCGCGGGGATCGGCGACCGCGTGCTCTCTCTTGCCGCACGCAAGGCCGACATCGTCGCGTTCTCCAACCTGCCGACCGACGACGTGCTCGCCGACCGAGTCGCCCACGTCCGTGCCGAGGCCGGTGAGCGCTTCGACGCACTCGAACTCAACGTGATCGTCTTCGACCTTGCCGTCGGGCGCGAACCCGATGTCACCGCGCTGCGCGGGGCAAACCCGGACCTCGACGACGCCGCGCTCCGCGAATCAGTCAATATCCTCCACGGCAGCGCTGCGGAGGTGGCCGACAGGATCAACCACCTCAACGAAACGGCCGGGATCTCGTACTTCACGTTCATCGAACCGTCGGCGAAGGATCTCGACGGACTGGCGGAGGTGATCGGTCTCGTGCGCGGCTGACCGGTCAGTCGATGAGTCCCTGACGACGCGCGCTGGCAACAGCGGCGGTCCGGGAGCCGACACCGAGCTTGGTGAAGATGTGCACCAGGTGCGACTTCACGGTCATCTCGCTCACGTGCAGCGCCTTCGCGATCTCGCGGTTGCTCCGGCCCGTGGCCACCTGTGCGACGACGTCGATCTCGCGTGGCGTCAGCACGGTGTCGGGTGTGGCGCGCACCCGCGTCAACAGTCGGGTCGCGACCGACGGCGACAGCGCACTCTCCCCCGCCGCCGCAGCGCGGATCGCGGCCAGTAGTTCCGCGGGCGCGGTGTCCTTGAGGAGGTACCCGCTCGCCCCTGCCTCGATGGCGGCGAGGATGTCGGCGTCGGTGTCGTAGTTCGTGACGATGAGAAGATGCGGCGCCCGTGGCAGGGCGTGAATCCTCCGCGTGGCCTCCACTCCCGAAATCCCCTCTCCGAAGCGGAGATCCATCAGGACGACATCGGGTTGTGGGGATCGGGCGGTGTCGGCGCACCAGGCCACCGCGTCGTCGGCCTTCGCGGCCTCGCCGATCACGTCGATATCAGCGGCGTTGGCGAGCAACGCCGACAACCCGGCCCGCACGATCGGATGGTCGTCGGCAAGTAATACGCGGATCACCGGCCGCTCTCCTGCACCGACCGCGCGGCAGCAGGCGCCACGGTGGGAAATGACACGGCGGGAAATGAGACCGCGGGAAATGACACGGCAACGGTGGTACCTCCGTCGTCTGAGGTGATGTCGACCTGTCCGCCGAGAGAGTCGACGCGCCGTCGAATAGTGCTGAGCCCGTATCCCTCCGACGCATCGGACGCGAAACCCGTTCCGTCGTCGACGATATCGAGGTGCACCTCGTCGGCGGTGTACGTGAGGGTGAGATGCAGTCTCCCGGCGTGAGAATGGCGGACCACGTTCGACACCGCGCCCTGCGCCACACGGACAAGCGCCGCCTCGGTGGGCATGGCGAGTGGTTGTGCGTCGCCCTCGATGAGCACGCTGACGGTGATGCCGTGTCCCGATGCGTCGGCGGCGACTCGTCGGAGTGCATCCGCCAGAGAGGAGCCGTCGAGCGGCGCCGGCGACAGCTCTGCGATGAGGCGTCTGGTCTCGGTCAGCGCGTCACCAGCAGCTTTGCGCGCCAACATGATCGACGACGCCGCTTGTTCTCCGGTCGACTGTTCGGCCGCGTGCAACAGGAGTTGGATACTCGACAGGCTCTGCGCGACGGTGTCGTGGATTTCGGCAGCGAGCCGTTCACGTTCCTCGGCTCTGCCGATGGCCTGTTGCTGGTCGCTGAGATCGGCTCGCGCAGCGACCAATTCGTCGATGAGTCGCTCACGCTGTCGCGCCTCGGCGAAGAGCTGTGCGTAGCCCGCGGAGATCACGACGGCGACACCTGCACCGAGCACTGGTCCGATGATCGCGGCCGCCGACCATCCGTTGTGCAGCGCGTAGCCGACTACCGCAACACCGGTAGCCAACGTGACCGCCGCCAAGCCTATGCGTCTACCCATCAGGTGCAGGTAGAGGAAGAACAGGACGAAGACGAGATACGTCGCCTCCGCGGTGAGTGCCAATTCGACCAGCCACACCGCGGTGAGTACAGCCAGCCACAGCAGCGCCCGCCGACGATTGCCCACCACAAGACCGCCCGCGAAGTAGACCGCGAGCCACACCCCCGCGACGATCGCTGCCGCGACGTCGGTCGGAGTCGCGATCAACGCGCGCACCATCACCACGACGGTCAATGCGACTGCGAGCAGGTGCAGACCCCACCGCAACGCAGCGACAACGGGGGTGAGTGGGGACGGGTGCATGTCTTTCAACGATAGCCGCGCTCGGTCTCCGCGCATCCATCGAAAGGAGGAGAGGACACGCACGGAGGGCGGAGCCGATGCCATCCCGACGGGCGACGCGCTTACGGCGTGTGCGGCCGAGCATGAAGAAGTCACCACAGTTCGACGCTGCGCTGCCGCCGATCACGAGGATCGCCGGCTGCGCCGCGACAGAAAGGACCTCTCGATGTTTGTCGCGCTTCGCGACCTGCGGCGCGCCCGTGGACGGTTCGCGCTGATAGCGCTCGTCGTCGTGCTCGTGGCCATACTCGTCACATTCCTCAGCGGACTCACGGCGGGCCTACGCCACCAGAACATCTCGGCGGTGCAACACCTTCCGGGCAACTCGGTGGTGTTCTCCGACGCCGGAACTGCACCCTCGTTCGACGAATCCTCGCTCACCGCAGCGCAACTGGCCGCATGGCGCTCGGCGCAACCCGATAGCGTCGGCGTCGGGATATCGCGGTCGCGGATAGCCGCAACCACTGCACCCGACTCCCCTGTGCCCGTGGCGCTCATCGGTACCGACCGCGACTCGCCTGCACCCGGGAGCGTCGAATTGAGTTCCTCGGTGGCGGAGACACTGCACGCGAGTGAAGGAGCACCCGTCGACCTCGGCGGTCGACCATTTACGGTTGCGCGGATCGTCGGCGACGACTGGTACTCGCACAGTCCCGTCGTGTACCTGGCACTCAGCGACTGGCAGCAGTTGTCACCGCACGCCGGCGCCGCAACCGTTGTCACCTTCACGGATTCGAACGGTGCCGACATGTCAGCGGTCGCGCGGGCGACACAGACGACGGTCACGAGTTCCGACGATGCGCTGTCAGCGCTGGCGTCCTACAAGGCCGAGAGCAGTTCACTCACGTTGATGACAGTCATGCTGTTCGTGATCTCGGCGTTGGTGATCGGCGCCTTCTTCACGGTGTGGACGGTGCAGCGCATCCCCGACATCGCGGTCCTCAAGGCGTTGGGCGCGTCGACCGGTTCACTGGTGCGCGATGCGCTGGGTCAGGCCGCGATGGTGCTCGTCGTCGGAGCCGCGATCGGAACGGCCATCACTGCCCTGGTCGGTGGATTCCTCGGCGGAATACCGTTCGTGCTGACCACCTCCACGACCCTCCTGCCCGCTGCCGCCATCATCGCGCTCGGCCTGATAGGCGCCGCGCTGGCGCTCCGATTCCTCGTCACCACTGATCCACTGACCGCACTTGGAGGTGCTCGATGAGCACGATTGTCTCAACGAATTCTGTTCCTGCCCTTGATATGTCGGCAGTGACGCTGACCTTTCCCGACGGCACCGGGCGTGTGCGAGCGCTCGAGGATGTCAGCCTCGCGGTAGCGCCGGGCGAGATCGTGGCGATCACCGGACCGTCGGGTTCTGGGAAGTCGAGCCTGCTCGCCGTAGCGGGCCGTCTGATCCGACCGGATTCGGGGCGCGTTTCGGTTGCGACCCGGTCGGGAGACACCGTCGAACTCAATGGTCTCTCCCGTGGCGAGGCCGCGCGGGCTCGTCGCGAACACCTGGGCTTTGTGTTCCAGCAATCCAATCTCATCGCGTCGCTGACCGCGATCGAACAGTTGGAGGTCACCGCTCATCTCGGCCAGCGATGGTGGTCGGGACCGAGCCGACGCCGCGAGGTGCGTGAGCGCGCCCGACTATTGCTCGACCAGGTCGGGTTGGCCGATCAGTCGCACAAGCTTCCCGCGCAGCTCTCCGGCGGCCAACGTCAGCGCGTCAACATCGCGCGCGCACTCATGAACACGCCGTCGCTGCTGCTCGTCGATGAGCCGACTTCAGCGCTCGACTCGGCACGCGGTGCCGCGATCATCGAACTCCTCGTCGCGATGACGCGGACACACGGCGCGGCGTGCGTTCTGGTCACTCACGACCCGACACACCTCGACCGGATGGACGCCGTCTACGAGATGGTCGACGGACGCCTACGCAGCGTGACCGGCGATCAGGACGTGGAACCGGGCGTCGGCTCGTCAGAGGCAGGACCGCCGTCGGATGCAGGACCGTCGCTCGACGGCGTGGGGCCTGTGTCCGTGGGCGGGACAGCGATGTCGAGTGCGCTCACCGCGATGCCGTAGGGCAGGAATCGAACCCGACGGGTGGGATCGGTGTTGTGTTGGTTTGCCCGTAGGGCGTCGAGTTCGTTCGCGAAGACCTGCTCGACGCGTGCACCGCCGTCGGCGTCGGTGACGAAGACCGCCCAGACGCCCGAGCCGGACTTTCCTGTCGTCTCCGGTTCGGGTGCCGCACGGCGCGCGGGCTGCTCGAAGACAGTCGACCACGCGACTCCCGACGAAGGTGAACCGAGGAACTTGCCCACCATGTCGCGCAGGCCGTCGCCGGCCTCGCGTGCGAACCGATCGAAGTCCTCCGGATCGATGCCGAACGGATTGTTGCCTGCCATCGTCTACCTCCCTGCGAGCACCCGGCGAACACCGGGCTGCCCTCCAGTGTGGCGACGATGCCGGTTGTGCGCCACAACCGCCGCTGATCGAGCTACCCCCGCTGATCGAGCCTGTCGAGATCACCGCCGACCGAGCTGACCCCGTCGCTGATCGAGCTTGTCGAGATCACCGCCGATCGAGCCCCACCCGCCGATCGAGCTGACCCCACCCGCTGATCGAGCTTGTCGAGATCACCCGCCGATCGCGCTGACCCCACTCGCCGATCGCGCCCCACCGCTGATCGAGCCACCCGCCGCTGATCGAGCCCAACCCGCTGATCGAGCTTGTCGAGATCACCGCCGACCGAGCCCCACCCCGCTGATCGAGCTTGTCGAGATCACCGCGGCGCGAGCGCCTCGATCGTCCACGTGAGATCGCCCGTGGTCAGCGTGGAGCGCAGCCGGACGTCGAAGGCGGAGTGGAGCAGCTTCCAGACCTGGCGCGCCTGGGGAAGGTCGATCGACTTGTAATGCGACACGACGATCTCACCGGTCGGCGCGAGCCACCCCTCTTGCAGGCGGCGGACCGTCGCGAGCGGGTCCGGGAGGTAGTAGAGCATCTCGGAGAACACGATCGCGTCGAACCGCTTCTGCGAGGCCGTCGGATCGACGTCGTCGGGACTGAACGTGCTGGCGTCGGCTTGCACGAACGCGGCGCGGTCGAGCCCGCGTGCCCGAGCCTTCTCGACGGCATCCTGCGCGGCGTCGACTCCGAGAAACTCCGTGTAGTGCGCGGGCGAGAGCCGCTGCGCCAACAGCCCCTCGCCGCAGCCGAGTTCGAGCACGCGGGGTCGGGGTGACGTGCGCAGACAGTACCCGGCGACGACGTGGAAGCGCGGAGCTTCCTGCTCGTTGGCGAGGTAGTCCCACTCGCCGCTGCGGTATTCGTCGTCGCAATCGGCGACGCCGTGTGCCGACGAGTACGGCCTCAGATAGCTCGACACGAGTCCCACCCCGCGTGCCGCCTGCCGCCGCGCACCGCCGACGATTCCTTCACGCGCCGCACCCATCGCCAGCCCTGCCTTCGTTTGTCGGACAAATCCGACGGAATGCTACCGGTGATGTGGGCGCGACGGATATGTGCGGCGCCACAGGATCGCGTTCACCAGCGGTAATCGAGGAACTTTCCGTCGAAGGTGACCACCACGCGGTCGCCGTCGGGGTCGGGCCTTCGCGCGATGTCGACCTTGAAGTTGATGGCGCTCATGATGCCGTCGCCGAACTCCTCGTGGATCAGTTCTTTCAGCGCGGGGCCGTACACCGCGAGCGCCTCGTAGAAGCGGTAGATCGTCGGGTCGGACGTCAGTTCGTCGTCGCGTGTCCGAGCGGGCTGCAGGCGAAGACTCTCTGCGACGCCTTCACCGAGACCGAGTATCTCGCAGACGATTTCGGCCTTCTCCGCAGGTACGGGATGCTTGCCGAGTAGCGCGGCAACGGTCCACACGAGCGGTGCCTCGATGCGCTCGGCGATCTCGGCCCACGTCAAACCGGCACGCAGTCGCGCTGCGACGATCAGTTCGGCGGCGTCGGATTTGGACATGATCGGTGGGTTCAACGGTCGCTCCTGTGTTGGTGATACGGATGGTTGGTCGATACAGCTGGTTGGTTATTGCGAATGGTGCGGTCATGCAACGACGTCGGCGTCGGCCAACCACGCGAGCAGGCGGTCCAGTGGCCACGTCGTCACGATGCGGTCGGCGTCGATGCCGAATTTCTCAGCGCGCTGGGCGCCGAGTGCTTTGAATTCCAGTTGGCCGGGCGCATGTGCATCGGAGTCGATGGCGAACAGGCAGCCGAGGTCGCGTGCGAGGGTGAGCAGATCGTCGGGAGGGTCGACGCGTTCGGGTCGGGAGTTGATCTCGACTGCGGTGTTGGTGTCGCGGCACGTCGAAAACACTTGGTGCGCATCGAATGTCGACTGTGGTCGCGTACCTCGTCCGCCGGTGATGAGCCGGCCCGTGCAATGCCCGAGCACACGGACGCGCGGATGCTCGACCGCGGCTACCATCCGTCGGGTCATCGGAGCCGCGTCCATCCTCAGCTTCGAGTGCACCGACGCCGTGACGACGTCGACGCGCTCGAGCATCTCCGCGGATTGATCGAGCGCCCCGTCGTCGAGGATGTCGACCTCGATTCCGGTCAACACGGTGAGGTCGACGTCGCCGCGCGCGTTGATCTGCTCGATGACGCCGATCTGAGCATCGAGACGCTCGGCCGAGAGTCCGTTGGCGACGGTCAGCCGGGGCGAGTGATCGGTGATCGCGAGCCATTGCTGTCCGAGAGCGCCTGCCGCCGCTGCCATTTCGTCGATGGAGGCGCCGCCGTCGCTCCACCTGGTGTGTGCGTGGAGGTCGCCGCGCAGCGCCTCGTAGAGCAGGTCGCCTGACTCGGCTGCAGTGTCAGTCAAGGGATCGGCCCGGGCCTGCAACCCGCCGAGGTAGTCGGGAAGTATCCCGGAGACGGCGTCGTCGATCACGGCTGCGGTGGTCTTGCCGATGCCCGACAACGCGGTCAGCGAACCCTCGTCGGAGCGTCGTCGAATCTCGTCATCGCCGACGTCGACGACCGTCGCGGCCGCACGCCGGAACGCCTCGACGCGGTAGCTGCTCTGCCTGTCGCGCTCGAGCAACCACGCGATCCTCGTCAGCGCCTGCGCGGGATCCACCGGCGCGGCGAGTGGGATCAGTGGGCGCATTCCCCGACAGTAGCCTCGCCCGACCCAGCAGCGCACTCTCGACCGAATTCGACGCCCACTCACCCGCTTTCAGCGCACAGTCGACCGGATAGAGCGCCCAGTCGACCGGATAGAGCGCACAGTCGACGAGATCCGGCGCGGCGCTAGCCGACCGTGATGGCATCGAGCCGTTCGCGGATGAAGTCGCCGCCGATCACCGGTGGCCGACCCGCGACCTTGCCGACGGGAGGGTCCAGGGGTGTCACGACGGCGTCGTGGTCGAGTTCGTAGAAGAAGATCAACGAGACGAGATCTTCTTCCGGGGCGTCGGCCTGCGGCGGCAGCACACGGTGCCTGCCGGCGGGCCATCGGCCGCCCGACCAGTACTCGAGCAGGTCGCCGATGTTGACCGTCAACGCAGACGGATCGTACGGCGCATCCGCCCAGCCACCCTCCTCGCTGTAGACCTGCAACCCGCCCGCGCCCGGCTCGCGGTCGAGGATGGTGACGGTGCCGAAGTCGGTGTGCGGGCCGATGCGGAACTGCCCCGGCTCGGGCTCGCCGACATCGGTCATGGGCGGATAGTGATTGATGTTCGACGTCCAGGTGGCCGAGCCCGCGAGGTCGCGAAACGGGTTCTCGCCGCCGGAAAGTCCCAGCGACGCCGCCATCAGGGCGAGCAGATCGTCGGAGAGCTTCTTGCACGCCGCGGTCCACGCTGTGAACAGTTCGCGTAACCGCGGCGCCTCCGCGGGCCAGACGTCCGGAGCGAACCAGTAGTCGTCCACCTCGGGAATGCCGACTCGTGTCTGGGCACCCGAGTTGTAGGTCTCCTTTAGGTCGGGAGGCGTTTCGGTGCCCTCGGAGTAACCGTTGGCCTCCAGGCCCGGGCCGATCCAGCCTCGACCACCGACGCCGACGGCGTACTGCCCTTTCACCTCCGGCGACATGGCGAAGAACTCCCTGGCGGTGGCGCGCAGCGCTGCTGGCAGCGCCGGATCGATTCCATGGCCCGTCACCAGGAGGAACCCCGCCTTCTGTAACGACTCGTCCACCGCGGCGCACACGGCGTCGGCGCCGTCGCCACCGGCACGCCACTGCGCGAGATCGACGGTCAGGATCGGACTCGACATCTCGCCGCTCACCGCAGACTCCCCGTCTTGTCGGAGCGCGCCGCGTTCACACCGGCATCGACAACCCCGATGTCCTCATTCCAGAGCGCGGGATTCCCGGCGATGAAGTCGGTCATCATCGCGACGCACCGCTCGTCGTCGAGAATCGTCACGTCGACGCCGAGCTCGCGCAGCCACTCCTGCCCGCCGTCGAAGGTGCGGTTCTCCCCGACCACCACCGCCCCGATGCCGAACTGCCTGATGAGCCCACTGCAGTACCAGCACGGCGCCAGCGTGGTGACCATGATGGTCGACGAATAGTCGCGCTGCCTGCCCGCGACGCGGAAGGCATCGGTCTCGCCGTGTACCGATGGGTCGTCGTGTTGCACGCGACGGTTGCGTCCCTCACCGAGGAGCATGCCGTCGGAGCTGAACAGGGCAGCACCGATCGGGATGCCGCCCTCGGAGAGGCCGAGTTGTGCTTGTCGGTAGGCGGTGTCGAGCGCAGCCACGGCGTCGAACGTGGACGTCGTCCCATGTCGCGAGAGCATGATTCGACTGTGCGCGGCTACGTCGTCGTGTTCAACCGACAGTCCGTCGCGTCGCACACCGACCGCAACGTGCATATCGTCTGTCTATGCACGAATCACCAGGGTCGACGCTCACGCTGCGACAGATCATCGACGACTTTCTCGCCGACGCCGATCCGCACGTACTCACCGCACACGATCACCTCGAACGCCCCGTGATCTGGGTGCATTCGAGCGAGATCTACGAGATAGGGCCCCTGCTCTCGGGGGGTGAACTGTTGTTGACGACCGGACTCGGGTTGGCGGGACTCGACGCAGGCACACGCCGCCACTACATCCGGGAGCTGGCCGAGCGCGGTGTGGTGGCGCTTGCCTTCGAGATCGGACGCAGCTTCGACAGCGTTCCCGACGAGATCATCCGAGAGGGATCTGCGCGGCGGCTGCCGATCATCGAGCTACGCCGGGTGGTGCCGTTCATCACGATGTGCCGTACCGCGAACACGGCGATCGTGTCTGCAGAACTCGCCGACCTGCGGTTACGGGGCGAGCTCGACACCAAGTTGCACGACGACATGGCCGCCGGAGGTGGCGTCGCCAAGATGCTCGAACACGTCTCCGACGCCGTGCGCTGCCCGATCGTCCTGGTGGGCTCGGGTGGCGCACTGATCGCCGCGCATGGCGTCGACGACGATCGATCGGCGTGGCGGGCCGTCGACGGTCAAGTCGCGTCGGCACCGATCATCGCGCGCGGGCGCGAGATCGCACGGCTGATCGCGGGCCCTGGCGCCACGCAGGTCTCCGGCGATCGCGCCGCCATGCTCCTCGACTGTGCGGCAGGTCCACTCACGTCGGCACTCGTTCGCGCAGGCATCGGACGCTCCGCAGTGGCGTCGCGACTCATCGAGGAATTGTTGGCGTCACGCCCGATTCGACGGGCCGACCTGTTCGCTCGCCTGTCGGGCTCGGGAGCTCCGGTGGCGCAGTCGACTCAGATCGTGCCGGTCGTCGTCGAATCGCCCGATTCGCGCATGGCAGAGAGTGCACTCACTCGTGCCGCGGCGACGCTCGGCGGCGTTGTCTTCGAAACCGTCGACGCCACCGTGTACGGGCTCGTCGTGATGCCGACACCTACCGGTGACCACGACGCCGTCGACTGTGTCCGCACGGCCTTCACCGACATCGGTGCACACGCCAGCCGCGTGACCGTGGTCATCGGTCAACCGTGTGCGACCGCCGACGCCGGACCCGGGCCAGGACTGTCACTATCGATCGGAGACTCGCTGCGCACCTGTGCCGAAAGACTGGGCAGCGCAGTCGAATCCGTGCAGACCAAGGGTGTTGCCGGACGCGTGTTCACCGCTCGATCGCTCGCGGTCGACGCCGCGGCCGGCACCATGTCTGCCGCGGCGCGCGACGAACTGATCGACCTCATCGACCCGCTCGTCCGACACGACAGGGCGTCGTCGACGCACCTCGCGCGCACACTCGAGGTACACCTGCGCAACGGCTGCAGCGCGACTCGCTCGGCGCAGGCCCTGCACATCGGACGCCAGAGTCTCTATCAGCGCCTCGACCGTGTGCGCGAGGTGCTCGGCTTCGACCCGACAGATCCCGAGATGTACGCGTCGATTCTGTTGGCCTTCAGCGCTTTACGCGTAGACGGCGCCGGAGCTCTCGCGCCCGCATGACACAGGCGGACCTTCCTCCGAGTTCGGTCTCGGCGGAAGGTCCGCGTGCGTGTGACAGCCGTGGCAGGTGTCGTCAGCCGTATGTGCGCTGCGACTCCTCGACGCTCTTTCTGGCCAGAATCACATACCCCACGAATGCGATTGCGAAACCGACGAACGCACCGATGTCACCCAACTCGGGAACCGCGCGGACCACGTACCCGACGAATTTCTCCTGATTGCAGAACAGCAGAACCGATCCGACCAATGCGATGACGAATGCGGCGAGGCCACCCCAGTTCACGTACCGCGTGTCGTACAGCAGATCCAGCGACGGACGCTTCTTGCGCAGCAACCGATCGGCGAAGACCACACCGAGCCACGGACCGATCCAGTACGCGACCAGGAGCAGGAACGCCTCGTACGACGCCGCGGCGTCGGCAAGTGCCCACCAGGCCACCAGGAATCCGACGATGCCGAACAGCACTGTGACAAGCGCGCGCTGCGTGTTCATCGGCAGCTTGAATCCCATGGTCACGAACGCCATGGAGCCGGAGTAGACGTTGATCGCGTTGGCAGCGACGGCGCCGACCGCGATGGCGAGCAGCGTGAGATCCGCGACGAGCGTCGGCAGGTTCGCGGTGAACGCGGCGGTCGGGTTGTCCGACGTCGCCGGACCGATCGTCACCGACGCCGCACCCACGAGCATCAGCACGGTGCACGAGACGAACAAACCGAGCGACGCGTAGAGGCCCGTGTGCACCCGCGACACGGTCGGCGGGAGGTAGCGGGTGTAGTCGGCGGCGTAGGGTGTCCAGCCTGCGGTGTACCCGAATGCGGCACCGACGGTGAGCCAGAAGCCCGCCATCGAGAACCCGCCACCCGACGACGGAGGCGCGTCGAGGTGCGACTTGCTGAAGATGATCACTGCGGCGATCAAGAAGATCACGGCCAGAATCGGCGCGGCGATCCGCTCGAAGCGCTGCACGAGGTTGTGCCCGAAGAACGCGAACGCGGTCTGCACGATGACGATGATGATCAGCCCCACGAGCGGCGTGAACCCGAACAACGACGACAACGCGAACGCCCCGCTGGCGCTGTTGGTCGCAAACCAGCCGACACCACACATGACCGCCATGAAGGTCGCGGGCAGAATGTTGCCGCGATATCCGAAGGCGAGTCGACCGAGCACCATCTGCGGCACCCCGTGCAGGGGGCCGTCAGCCGACAACAGGTAGTGCGCGACTGCGGCGAGTCCATTGCCGAGCACCACCGCGACGACGGCCTGCCAGAACGACAGACCGAACACGGCCACTGCCAGCACACCGACGAAAATCGTGGCGAACTCGAGGTTGGGGGCCGTCCACGTCCAGAAGAGACCGCGCGGTGACCCGTGGCGGGCCTCCACCGGAATCGGCTCGTTGCCACCTGGCTCGACGGCGAGGACCTTGCTGCCGTAGTTCAACTGCGTGACGGCGGCATCGTCGTCGGTGGGTGCGTCAGTACTCATGGCCGCTACTGTGCTGCGTCGGGTCGGGAGCAGCAACCGACGGATTGTCCGTTGCACTCACTCGCGGATACGACATTTCGACGGTCGAGCGTGATCGACGCGACTGCGCGACGCCGCTGCTCACTCAGTCAACGCAGGGAATGGCCGAACCATTGCTCACGGCGCCGCCGGAGTCGGGCGCGGGACCGTCGAGCGATGCCGTCGTCTCGGCGTCGGCCGGATCACTCGTCGACGTCGCACCCGACGCCGCGTCGGTCGATCCAGAAGACGACGACCCGGAAGACGCTGACTCCGCCGAGGCCCTTGAGGAAGTCGACGGTGCCTGCATCCCGAAGGCCGTCTGGATCTGGGCGCGCACTTTCGCGGTGTCGATGATGTTGACGTCCTGGCCGTCGACGGTGTCGTACCGCTCGACCGGAAGCGTGCGGAAACTGACGCGCTGGTCGCTCGGTGCGAGCATCTGCTGTCCCCATGACGTGAGGTCCCAGCCGTCGGAGAGAACCACGTCGTTGTTCAGTGCGCTGCTGAGTCTGTTCAGTTTTCCAGGGTCGGTCAGCATTCCGGTGCTCTGTACCTGATGCATCACCGAGAGCAGGAAGGCCTGCTGCCGGTGGGTGCGGTCGAGGTCGCCGTTGTCGAGTCCGTGGCGTTGCCGGACGAAGGCCAACGACTGCGACGCGTTGAGGTGCTGGCGACCGGAGGGGAACCGAGCGCCCGAATACGAGTCACGGACAGAGTGATTCAGGCAGACGTCGATGCCGCCGAGCGCCTTGGCGATGTCGTAGAAGCCGACGAGGCTCACCTCCGCGAACCGATCGATCGGCACGCCGGTGAGCTGACGCACCGTCTCGATGGTCTCGGCACGACCGGCCTCACGTCCACGTGACTCGAGAGTGGCCTGATCGGTGATGCCCTGTGCTGTCAGTTCGTCCTCGACCATCGCCTTCTTGCGGCCGTACGCCTCTTTGATCTTGGCCTGGCTCACATCGAGACCGTCGACGTCGACGAGGTCGTCGCGCGCAATCGAGAAGGCGACGATGTTCTTTCTGTCCGCGGGGATGTGCACGAGGATCAGGGTGTTGGTGTTGTAGCCACCCTCGTCACCATCTCCGGCATGGAGCTGCTTGAGGATGTCGGGTGACAGATTGTTTCCGTCGCGATCCTTGCGGGTGTCGAGACCCATCAACAGGATGTTCTCGGCCCCACCGCTCGACGCCGGTCCGCCGGCCAGTGCTGCCGATCTACCGAACCCTCCGGCGACGTGTGTGACGGTGCCCCACGCGAGCCCGACGATCCCGAGGATCGCGACCGAACACATCGCGACCGCGATCCGCCCGATTCGCACCACCGACGACCGGCCCTGCGGCTCGGCCGCTGGGCGTCGACGCGTCGAGTCGGTGCGGGACGAGCGGGCGCGCGTCGAGCGGGCGCGCGTCGAGCGGGTACGGGACGAGGCGCGAGCTTCATCGCCTGCGACGGACCTGCGCGCGCCACGAGCAGAGGTGACCTGCGGAATGGGCTGGGTGAGATCGTCGACCGGCTCCCACCGCGACCGCCGTTCCGGTCGGAGTGGAGCTTGCTGCGGCGCAGGAGGCTCGGCAGGGGTTCGTGACCGCCGCGCAGCGACTTCGCCCGCGGTCAGGCGTCGACCGTCGGACCCGCGAAAACCTCGGTCACCGGAGGGTGCGCGGCGCGCGCGATAGCGCGACGTTCCCTCCTGCTCCACCGCTTCCGCCCTCTCTCGGTAGTTGACTGCTGCATCCGTGATCGGCATCACAGGACGACATCACTGGTCGCATCAATGGTCTTCGGCGGACTCCCCCACCTCGACTGGATCACGGTAGTGACACCGTCTGTGAGAGCCCTGAGTACTCGACGTTCCGGACGGATCGGACACTGAAACATCGCTGGTGAGAACACCTTTCCGCGCTCACAGCTACCTGGCAGCGCAGCCTCAGCCGCACCTCAGCACATCGGCCGCACCATCGTCTTCGTGACCCCAGCCTCTCCCGCCGCAGCAGCGTTTCCCGCCGGCGCCTCCAGCACCGCCGACCTCGGCGCACCGCAGGCAACAGACGACCTCGATACCGCCGCCGACGACAACCGCCCACCCCGCGCGACGACCCGTGATCGCGTGGCCCTGGCAGCACTCCTCGCCAGCACCGCGGTGCTCTACCTCTGGAACATCACCATCAACGGAAACGCCAACTCGTTCTACGCCGGTGCGGCGTGGGCGGGGTCGCGCAACTGGGAGGCAGTACTTTTCGGATCAGTCGATCCGTCGAACTTCATCACCGTCGACAAACCTCCGGTGTCGCAATGGATCATGGGGATCTCCGGACAGATCTTCGGGTACTCGTCCGCGAGCATGCTGATCCCCGAGGCGATCATGGGAGTCGCGTCGGTCACTCTGCTCTACGCCACGGTGACCCGTATCTCCGGCAGGACTGCGGGACTCATCGCGGGCGCAGCACTTGCGCTGACTCCCGTGGCGGCCATGATGTTTCGGTTCAACAACCCCGACGCCGCCATGGTCCTGCTGATGACCGCGGCCGCCTACTGCACGGTGCGAGCGACGTCTCGGGCGTCACTGCGCTGGCTCGTACTGGCCGGTGTCGCACTGGGTTTCGCGTTCCTCGCCAAAATGCTGGAGGGATTGATGGTGCTACCGGCGCTCGGCGTCGTCTATCTGTTGGCAGCGCCGACGACGCTTGGTCGGCGCGTCCGGCATCTTGCCGTCGCAGCGCTCGCACTCGTCGTGGCATCGGGATGGTATGTGGTGCTCACGCTTGCATGGCCCGCATCGTCGCGTCCGTATCTCGCCGGTTCGACGGACAACAACTTCATGAATCTGGTGCTCGGCTACAACGGACTCGACCGCATCCAGGGTCACAGCCACGCGGGCAGTCCCTCCGATGCCGCGATGGATGAGTTCATGCGCCAGAACCCTTCTCTGGCACGCGGTTTCGGCGGTGGCATGTTCGGGAGCACCCCCGGTTTGGGTCGACTCTTCGCCGGAGAGTTCGGAGCGGAGATCTCGTTCCTGCTGCCATCGGCGCTCATCGCGCTGGTGGTGGTGCTCGCTCTTCGCGGTCGCGCACCACGCACCGACCTCGTGCGCGCAGGCGCATTGCTGTTCGGACTCTGGTTACTGCTCGATGGAATTGTGTTGTCCTACATGAGCGGAACGGTCCACCCCTACTACTCACTTGCGATCGCACCTCCCATCGCGGGACTGATCGGGATCGGAGTCGTCGAAGCGTGGCGCGCCCGCGAGTCGACAACCGTGTGGCGCGCGATCACCGCACGCGTGGGATTGGCAGCGATGATCGCCGCGGGCGGCGTCTGGGCGTTCGTGCTGCTCGACCGCGAATCGTCGTGGCTCCCCTGGCTGCGGTGGACGGTGCTGCTTGTCGCGGTCGCGGCAGCGGTACTTGCTGCTGTGCCGACACGCGCGCGTCGACCCGTCGCCCTCGTCGCCGCCGGATGCGGTGTGCTGGCCGTCCTCTCGGCGCCTGCCGCGTTCGCGATCGACGGCGACACCGTGGCACACACCGGCGGCGGGCCGTCGGTACTGCCCGGCCACAACACGTCTGGCCACAACACGTCTGGCCACGACACGTCCGGACACAGCAGCACAGGCGGCGGGGGTATGGGCACCGCCGCGGATTCGCCGCGAATCGACCGTCTGTTGCAATCGAGCTCCGCACGCTGGGCGGCGGCCACCAACAGGACGTCGAGCGCAGCGTCTCTCGAACTCGACGCCCGCGTCCCGGTCATGGGTATCGGCGGATTCTCCAACGATCCGACGCCGACGCTCGCGCAGTTCCAGAAGTACGTGGCCGACAAGGAGATCGGCTACTACGTGGTCACCACCCCGCGCGAGTCGGGAACAGAGACACACAACGCGGCAGCTGCAGCAACGAGTTCGGTGGCGGACAACGCGCGAACGGACGAGGCAGTTCGGTCACCGCACCCATCGGGCAGTGGGTCACAAGCCATTACGCTGCCCGCACAGTCGGCGGCTACACGGTGTACGACCTCAGCGCGCGGCCGGGCACAGGCACGACGTCGGCGTCGACGGAAACCACCGCTACACAACAGAACTCCGACACCTCGGGGCCGGAAACACATTCGACGACCCGTCGTCGAACCCATCACCTGGCACGAAGCTGAGGAGAACACCGGTGTTTTGTCAGCAAATTCAGAATTCGGCAGTAGCAGTGTTCTCAGCAGCGGACGGCAGTGTGGTCTCGTGAACAGCAATACGCCCGACGAGTCCGACACCTCACCGATCGAGGGTCCTCACCCAGACCAGGGACACCACGGAACCAACCCAGGCACCGCACCCGATCCGGGGACACCGTGGCAGGGCGCCCCGTACGAAAACCCTTACACAGAGCCTTATCCCACCGCGTCTCATCCCACTGCGTCGTATCCCACTGAGCCTCATCCCACGGCCGCCGGTTCCACTGCCGGGCAGTTCGCCGGCGCATACCCGGGCGCTCCGACGCCCCCTGCCCCTGCCCAGCGATCCCGTGGCATCGCGAAACCGGTTGTCGCGACGGCGGTGCTGGCCGGATTGGTCGGTGGACTCGTCGGCGTCGGAGGGTATGCCCTTCTCGACCACGGCTCGTCGTCGAGCGCACCCGTCATCGCATCGGCACCGGCCGCCGCGACCAATGCCGCTGACGCGCAACCCGGTTCGGTCACGTACGCCGCACAGGTGGCGTCGAAGTCGACGGCCGACATCAAGGTCGCAACCAGTCAGGGCACGGCCGTCGGTAGCGGCATCATCCTCTCCCCGGACGGCTACGTCCTCACCAACAATCACGTGGTGTCAGGCGTCGGCAGCGGCGCCAAGATCCAGGTGACCACCCCGGACGGAAAGACCTATCCCGCAAGCGTGAAGGGCACTTCTCCCTCGTACGACATCGCGGTCATCAAGCTCGACGGCGCGTCGGGGCTCACCCCCGCGAGCATCGGCGATTCCGGGTCGCTTCAGGTCGGCCAGCAGGTGGTGGCCGTCGGTAGTCCCGAAAACCTTTCCAACACTGTGACCTCCGGAATCGTGAGCGCACTGTCGCGGACCGTGACCGCCGGTGACGAGCAGGGCAACTCTGTCACCGTCTACAACGGGCTGCAGACCGACACTCCGATCAATCCGGGCAATTCCGGTGGGCCACTGGTGAATCTGCAGGGACAGGTCATCGCCGTGAACTCGGCCGTCGACACCGGACAGAGCAGCAGTGGCGGCCCGCAGGCATTCGGCCTCGGCTTCGCCATTCCGATCAACACGGCCAAGCGCATCGCGAATGAACTGATGCAAGACGGTCACGCCACCAAACCCGTTCTGGGCGTGTCGGGTTCGCTTGCGTCGAGCACGGATGCGGTCACCGGAGCCAAGGTCACATCCGTGCAGTCGGGCGGTCCGGCAGCAGACGCCGGCATCAAGAACGGCGACGTGATCACCAAGATCGGCAACGCGACCATCAGCAACTACGCCGACCTCATGGCGCAGATCCTCACGCACTCCCCCGGCGAAACCGTGCCCGTGACCGTCAGTTCCGGCGGACAGACCAAGACAGTCCAGGTGACCCTGGGCAGCACCGTCGACAAGGCACAGACAACGATTTCCGAGCGCGGCAGTGGTTCCGACGGTAATGGCTCCGACGGGGACGGCTCGGACGGAAGCGGTTCTGGTCAGCAGCGCGAGGGCGGTCGCCTGCCGTTCGGTTTCGGGCTGCCCTGATAGCCACCGCGGCCGGCAGTAGCGTCCCGCGCGCTCCGAACTGCGCGACGTCCTCCGCCCTCGATCTTCCGGTTGCCCAGACGCGCGGAATCCGAGCCTCTGGGCAACCGCAACAACCGGCCGGGCAACCGCACGGGTTCGTCCGCCAAACCAGGCAAGTCGTCGCGTCCATCGTGAGATCCTCGGCCCATGCGCCACAAGCGGATCACGACCCTGATCGCCGTCATCGCCGCGGCTCTCGGCGTGGGCATTGTCGGTTCGGGGATCGTCGGAGCTGGCACCGCCGACGCCGCCGTCTACCGTCGCGCTACTTTGACCGGCTGCGGCATGCCCGCCACGCCGGTCGACATGTGGACGCGTCCGGGTAACTACAAAACCGTGATCGCGCTCTCCGGACTGCGGGTGACGGCGTCGGCCAGCGGATGGAAGCTGAGCACCAACGTGGGCTCCATGGCCGACACCGGCGTCAACGTGGTGGCACCTGCAGGCGGTCTCGCGAGCTTCTACACCGACTGGAACGCGCGCAACAGCCTCAGCAACATGGGCTATCGCTACCGGTGGACGTGTCGACTCGACACTTTGGTTGCGATGCTCGACCGACAGGGACTCGACGTCGGCCCGCGGCACAAGTACGCGATCATGGGAATCTCGATGGGCGGCAACGCCGCACTGATCTACGGTGCCTATCACCACGCGCGCATCTCGCACGCGTTCTCGATGTCGGGCTACCTGAATCTGTCGGCGCCGGGCATGCGGGAAGCCATCCGGCTGACCCTCCTCGACGCCGGGCTCGAGGCGGGCGTCGGTCCGTTCAATTCCGACGACATGTGGGGTCCCCCGTGGAGCACACGGTGGCTCGACAACGACCCGTTCGTCCAGGTTCCGCGTTTGCGTGGGCTCAGCGTGCGGGTGGCCGCCGGGTCGGCGATCTGGGGCAATCGCGACACCAACATCTCCAACTCGCTCAAGGGAACTCCGCTCGAGGTGCTCGCCCAGGCGCAGACACGCGCCTTCGAGTTCGCGGCAAATCGGGCCGGCCTCCCGATCACGACCGACTATCCACGCGTGGGCACCCACAGTTGGGGGTACTGGGAGGAAATGGCCTGGCGCGCAAAGAACGACGGCTGGTTCAGAGACCGTTGACTCCCAAGATCACACGTAGCGGCGCGCGATCTCGACCACCTGCCCGCGGTACCCGCCGCCGAACACCACGGCGTGCATGAGCACCATCGACAGGTAGTGCAGCGGCACGCGTTCGCGCCAGCCGTGTGCCAGCGGATACGTCTGCTGATAACCCTCGAGAATGCGATCGAGATAGGGAGACCCGAACAACGCGAGTGCCGCGAGATCGGTCTCCCGATGGCCGACGTGTGCCGACGGGTCGATGAGGACACACCCGTCCGGCGACCACATCACGTTGCCCGACCACAGATCGCCGTGGAGGCGGGCGGGAGCGTCGTCGGTGTCAAAGTCGCCCTCCCGCAAACGTTCACAGAGCTTCTCGACGATGCGTGCGTCGCCACCGCGCAGCCCGCTGTCGGGCAGCAGCGGCATCAACCGTTCGTCGGCATACATCTCGCCCCAGGTGTCGTGCCCGACCAGTGAGAGGTCGAGCAGATGCTCGTTGGGACCCTGGTAGCCGGGACCCTCCCAGCCGGGCGGGCCCTGTCCCCAGCGGGCTGGATCGTCGAGGCTGTGGGTGATGGCCAGTCGTCGACCGAAATCGGTTGCGGCGTCGAGGCTTGGCGAACTCGATTCGACGCGGCGCTCGGTCAGCGTCGACTCGTCGGTGGATACGACGTCGACGATGCTCGCCCCACCTGCCGGTATGGCGTCGGCAAGCCACCGCAGACCGGCTACCTCCCAACGCGCGGGCCGTCCGGAGGTGTGCTTGGTGAACGTCGAGGAGGCCATGACTCCTTGATACCCCGGTATCCCGTGTGCGGAGATCCCGCGGGCATGAGGCTAATGCGCACCGTCGGTGTGCCACGCGCCGATGCTCGCCCAGGTGCGGGCGCGCGCGTCGTCACCCACGAGATCTGCCTGCGTGATGGTGAGTTCGGTTGCGCCGGCGTCGAGGTATTCCTGAAGGCCCGCGAGGACCGTCGACTCGTCGCCGATGAGGAACAGGTCGCCCGCACGCTCGTGTCCGGACGCCGCGATGATGCGCTGATACGACGGGATGTGGTCGTAGAACTCACCGGCCGAATACGCAGCGGCACGGGCAGCGTCGACATCATCGGTGATGACGGCGGGCACGGCGGCGATCACGCGGGGTGCGACACGTCCCGCCTTCCGAGCTGCCGCGGCGATCGTCGGCACGATGACGTCACGAATTGCCTTGGGACCAGCCAGGAAAGGCAGTGTTCCATCCGCGAGTTCGCCCGTCGCCTGAAGCGCTCGCGGGCCCATCGCTGCCACGACGAGAGGGATGGGTGTGTCGACGCCTGCCACGCGAGTACTGATCGGTGGAGCGGAGATCAGGGTGTCGCCGTGAAACGGCTCGTCGGAGCCGTCGAGCAGCGAACGTAGCGCGGTGAGATAGTCGCGGAGCGCCGGGATCGTCGGACCCGGGTCGACACCGAACGTCGGTGCTGTGAACGCCGGAGCACCGAGTCCGACGCCGAGCTGAATCGGTTGCCCGTCGCGCCGGCAGCGGTCTTTGCGGCTCCCGCGAGGTGGATCGGATGCCGCGGGTGGATTGGCACGACCGACGTGCCCACCACGATGTCGGGGATCTGCGTGCCGACGAGGGCAGCGAGGGTGACAGCGTCGTAGCCGAACTGCTGCTGATCTACGCCGGCTCGCGCATGATGCCGAAGTGCCGTACCGAACCGGAGACTCCGGGGAGTTCTTTCACCGGCGACCACGTGTTCATTCCGTCAGAACTGTCGGAGTAGAAGTACTTGCCCTGCTTGTAGGCGTCCAGATAGATCCGCCATGCACCGCTGGGCAACTGTGTCACGGCAGGACCTTCGACGAATGTGCCCCAGTTGCCGGGAGTGACGAATCGGTACGGACCGTACAGCGACGACGACACCGCATGCTGCACAACCTTTTTCGTCTCGTTCTTGGTGAACGCGTGGTAGGTCGAACCGACCTTCACGATCGTCGTGTCGATGTGGTCGGCACCGAGTCCTGCCAGTGGAACCGGCGGAGTCCACAAGCGCAGAGACGAGTCGAGCGCGGTCATGATGTAGGGCACGAACCCGCCGCCGGTCGACATCGAGAAGACGACGTTGACCCGACCGCCTTCGACGAACCAGTCCGGTGCCCACGCCTTGGTGGTGAACGGCGAGAGCGACGGGCCGTCCGAGGAGCCCGCTGAACCCGACGACCCCGGACCGCTCGACGAACCGAGGCCCTTGCCGTCGCCGGTGCCGGGAAGGAACGCACAGCACAATGGCACCGGCACGTTCCGCACGAATGCCCAGTGGACACGGTCGCTACTGCGCGCGAACCCTAGCCTCGAAGTTTCGTGAGGTGGCGGTCGGTCGTTGAGTGGTCCGGATGGTGTGGTCTGAGGACCGGATTCCGG
>NZ_LZMI01000055.1:0-17546 GCF_001665475.1 Gordonia sp. 852002-51296_SCH5728562-b
GAACACAGTCCTCCTGAAACGACATGATCGCCGCAACCTCTCACCTGAGAGTGTTGCGACGATCATGTGAACCCGCCGTGGTGTCGGGGGCCGTGGGGTGGAGCGTCAGCGACGGCGCGGGGCCTGCCGCAGATCGTGGGGATGCACGGTCTCCGGCGGCGCGTCGCCGAAGCGGACGACCACGCAGTCGCGGCGGAACCGCACGATCCGGCAGGGGAGGTCCTTGGTGCCGCTGATGCCGACGTAGGTCGGGGGGCCGGTGTGCAGCCCCCAGTGCTCGACGATGGAGGTCATGCCGTCACCGCCTGGTTGACCGAGGCGAACACGCGGTCACGCACGTTGTAGATCGTCGAGCGGTTGACCCCGAACTCCCGGGCCAGGGCCGACGTGTACTCGCGCATGGTCGGTGGTTGGCAGGTCTCGACCACGATGCACACCGACCTCGCCTTGGACGCCCTCGATATGGAATTGTGGGCGCGTGATCGTGCCGGCCAGGGTGTGGCCGGGTTGATTCACCATTCCGACCGTGGAGTGCAGTGTCGAGCCATTCGTTACACCGAGCGTCTCGCGGAAGCTGAAGCGGTGACTTCTGTTGGCTCCAAGGGTGATTCGTATGACAACGCGATGGCTGAGGCGTTCAACTCGTTGTTCAAGGCCGAGTGTATCCGCAACCCGATCATGCGCCCGAGGGGCGGTTGGGGCGGTGTTAGCGAGGTCGAGATCGCTGTCGCCGAGTACATCGAGGTTCAACCACCGACGGTTGCACGGCGAGATCGGGCATTTTCCACCTGTCGAGTACGAGGCCGCCTACTGGGCGGCCCGAAGAGTCACCAGCTACCGTGAGAACCCGGTCCCAGTGAACGCTGGAACCAACTAACCGAGTGATGTGTCCTGGGTTCGGTGGTGTCGCCATACTTGGTTTCAGGCCACAGGTTGGGTGGATTGGTGTAGCAGTTCGAACTCTATCGGAGTGCGCATCCCGAGGGCGGAATGGCGGCGCTGGCGGTTGTGGAAGATTTCCAGGTAGTCGAAGATCGCGTTGGCTAGTTCGATTCTCGTCTTCCAACGTTTGCGGTTGAGTAGCTCGGTTTGCATTCTGCCCCAGAATGATTCGATCATCGCATTGTCGTAGCAGTCATCGATCGAACCCATCGACGGGACCAAACCGGCCCGCTTAGCCCGATCGGTGAACGCCCAGGAGGTGAATTGCACTCCGTGGTCGGAATGAATGATCCCACCGGCCTGGGGGTCGCGGTTGCCAATCGCCATGCCCAGCGCGTTGGTGACCAGTGCCGCGGTCTGACTCGAATCGATCGACCAGCCGACCACACGCCGGGAGAAGGTGTCCAGCACCACCGCGCAATACACCTTACCTTCGTATGTGCGATGCTCAGTGATATCAGTGACCCGCAACCGATTTGGAGCATCACGGGTGAACATCCGTTCCACCAGATCCGTCGCCGTGGGTGTCTCGTGACGGGGCCGGGCACGACGCGTACCTGGAAGCCCCTTGAGGTTCGCGCGAGCCATCAACATCTCGACCTGGTTATGGCCGACCTGCAGCCCCAGCCCAAGGGTAAGTTCGGCGTGAACCCGGCGGGCGCCGTAAGTACCCTGAACCGTCCTGGGTCTGGTGGAGACCGTGATCTCACCAGGAGAATGCTGTTATGGGAGCACCACGGAAGTTTGACCAGGAGACGCGTGAGCGTGCCGTGCGGATGTATCAGGATCGGCTCGGCGAGGTGGGCGAGTCGAAGTCGGCGGCGCGCCGGCATGTCGCCGAGATGCTCGATATCAATCAGGCGACGCTGCGTAACTGGATCGAGAAGGACACGCCGGTGGTCTCCTCGGGGGTGAGTACGACCAGTGGGGAGTTGGATGCTCAGGTGCGTGAGCTGCGTCGTGAGAATTCCGAATTGCGCAGAGCCAATGAGATTTTGAAGACGGCGTCGGCGTTTTTCGCCGCGGCGGAGATCGACCGCCGACTTCGTTGATCGTCGAGTACATCGACGATCACAGGGACAGGTTCGGGGTCGATCCGATCTGCCGGGTACTCACTGAGTACGGAATGCAGATTGCCCCATCCACCTACTATGCCCACAAGCAGCGTGGCCTGGTCTCGGCAGCGATGCTCGAGGAGGCCTACGCCGCTCATGCCGTCTACCAGCAGTTCGAGAAGAACCGCGGTGTGTACGGGGTGCGCAAGATGTATCACACGATGTGGCGCGCCGGTCACGTGATGGGTCGTGATCAGGTCGGCCGGCTGATGGGGATCTGCGGCATCTCCGGTGCTGTACGCGGCAGCCATCGCACCACCACGACCCACCGAGACGATAGAGCGCCACGATTCCCTGATCATGTTGAACGACAATGGGATACACCGACACATCCGGATCAGTGGTGGGTGGCCGACTTCACGTATGTGTGGACATTGGCGGGGTTTGTCTACGTCGCGTTCCTCGTGGATGTGTTTTCGCGACGCATCCTCGGGTGGCGAGTCATGGCGAGCAAGCACACACCGTTGGTGACGAGTGTTGTCGAGCAAGCGTTGTTCGCCCGCCGCCGATCCGGATTCGACTTCACCGCAACCGGTTTGGTTCATCACAGCGATGCGGGCAGTCAGTACACATCGTTGGCGTTCACCGCTGCGCTGACCGAGGCCAACATCACCGGATCCATAGGATCGGTCGGCGATGCGCTCGACAACGCGCTCATGGAGTCGGCGATCGGCTTGTACAAGACCGAACTGATCGACACCGGCCGCACCTGGAAGGACCGCGGCGAGGTCGAACGAGAGACCGCCGCCTACGTGCACTGGTTCAACGCCGAGAGGCTGCACTCCTCCCTGGGCTACTGCTCACCCGTCGAGTACGAGACGCGCTATCGTGACAGCGTCGCCTCCGTGGCGGAGGTGGCCTGAACCAGGTCTCTATCCGATCCAGGACGGTTCACCCCGAGAGGCTATGTGCACAGCACGGATCTGCTCGGTCAGCCACGCATGACGGACCTCCCGGGCCGACGGCGCCCGGCTGCGCCATGCGTAGTAGCCCGACTCGGTGACCTCCAACAGTCGGCAGGCCACCTGGACGGGCAGTCCTTCTGCGGCCATGGTTTCTATGGCCGCGTACCGCCTTTTGGGTCGTGCGGCCCCCGCAGCAGCTCACGTGCCCTTTTCAGGACGGCCACCTCAGTTTCCAACTCGCGGATGCGCCTATTGGCCGCGCTGAGCTCGGACAGCTCAGCGCGGTTGAGCCCGGGTAGCTGTCCGGTGTCGATCAACTCCTGTTTGCGCCAGCCGTAGATCGTCTGGTCGCTGATATTCAGATCTGCTGCGATCTGCGCAATTGGTCGGCCAGCGGCCACCAGGTCGAGCACCTTGCGGCGGAACTCTTCGGGATAACGCTTGGGCACGGACACGGCTCCTTCGTGGACGTCGTGACCAAAAGTCAAGCAAACCGACTCCATCCAACCCAGGGCACATCAGAGCCTCCAGCAAACCCGGGGCGATTCAGTACTTCGTTATATTTCTATGGTTGCTGCGAGGGCATCATGTTCAGCACGGGGTGAGGAGTGAAGTCACGTGCCCGACGAGTTCAGGCTTGATCCGGATTCAGTGATGGGGTTTGGCAAGCACTTGTGGCGGGTGTCGGACGGGCTCGCCGGGATCGACACCGTGGGGATCTTCTCCGCGGGTGCTGCTGCGTGTCCGGGCACCGATCTCGAACGCGGTTTGAAGCGTCACGCGGAGCGTGAGCACGACGCTATTCGCGGACTCTCCACCGGTTTTGATGACTTCGGGACCGACGTGAAGCGTGCGGTGGAGGCATTTGTGCGAGCGGATGATCAGTCGGCCAAGAAGATCACTCGCGCGGGTGATGAGCGGCTGTGACTCTGACGATCAGCCAGGTTGACGGGTTCTCGATCGGATCATTGACGCAGACCGGTGACGGTCTCAGTTCGGGGTCGGAGTCGTTGGCCGATAACGCGACGAGTGTGCTCAACGCATTGGACCGTGTATCGACCGATTGGCGCGGAGAGACGCAGACTCAGGCGGCGGTGAGGGCGAAGGACCACGCGGACAGTCTTACTGAGAGGGCCAAGCGGTGGTCAAGCGCGGCTGCGGTGTTGCGTACCGCGGCCGATCAACTGGGCAAACTCAGGGATGAGATTCTCGCGACCAGCGAGGACATGATGGTGCGGTACGTGTGCAGTGTCGCCGACAGCGGTGTGGCTACGGTCAAGAAGAGTTACCTCGACAGTCTGGCCGCAGCCAACGATGGTGATCCCGACGGGTTGGCGGCCGCACGAGCGAAGGCGTTTACGTTTGCCGCGCAGGTCACGTTCAAGTTGCGCACCCTGTTGAACACGATGGACGTCGCGGCACAGTATTACGACTGCTGTGTGGAGAATGCGTTGCTAGGGCTGGGTATGTTCCCGACGGGTGCACATCCGTTCCATCCGCGGATTCCGCCGGCGCCCGCGCCGCCGAAGGGGCCGATCGAGGATGCGAACAGGGACGGGTCGGGGCCTGCTGATTACCGCTCCTACAACCCGAGCTTGCTGGAGAAGGGGTACTTGCAGGGGGTTCGTGCGGCCGCTGAGGGCGGTGCGGGCAATGCCGCAGCTGGTATGCCGATCGCAGCCGGCATGCTCAAACACTTCCTGGACAACAGCGGCGAGAAATACCGATTCGATGTGAACGGCATGCTCCGAGACGTGCCAAAGTTTTCAGACAAGGTCCAGAGAGACGCTGGCCAGAGTGCAAAGAGTGCGTCCGAGGTCATGCCGGATGGTTATCGTGGTCCGGTTGCGTTCCAAAGCGCGTGGAATCCAGATGGCGACCAAGGTTTTCGAGCTGACCCGAAGCAGCATCCGGATTATTGGGCTGCGTTGGGCACGTTCTCATATCAGACGAGTGGTGTGTACATGCCGAATCTCGGTGGCGCAGGCGCGGGTCCTGGTGAACTCACCTACCAGACCAGCATCTACGACTACTACAACTGGGACACGACCAAGAAATCGCCGTCAGAACAGTATTCGGATCTCAACGATCTCCATCGCGCGGGTTGGGCGCAGAACTACGAGGTGACGAACACGTCGAGTCCGCAAACTTCGATGGTGCGGCAGCCACTGGCTCCGCACTCCGGGGCACACTGATGACGCGCACCAGGTGGGTGTGTTTGTGGGTCGCGTGCGCTGTCGTCGTGGTGGTGGCGCTCGTTGTAGGTGCGGTGGTGTACTTCAGCACCGCGCATCGTGCGGCTCGGATGGCTGACCGGATCGGCGTGAGCGTGCCCGACAACGCCACCGACCTGCAGGTCGACGACCCGCCATTCGCGCTACAGGGAAACTGCTCGACCATGGCCTTCCTGATACCGACGAACGAATGGCAGGCCTACGTCGCGAGGTACTTCGATCTCAACACGCTCGGGGCTCCGGATATGCTCCGCGAGTTCTGTGGCCAAACTCTTGTTACCTGCGTCGACGACATATACGTGAAGGGTTACGTAGTGCACGGCGACTACGACGGAGTCAAACGTGGACTCACCGTGACTCCTGACTGCATCGACGGGAAGGCCAGAATCGCCTGGGGCACAACCGACTAGCCGATGTCAACAGTAAGTCGCCTAAGAGTTCGTTAGTCCGCATGGAACACCAGCACGTGATCGGAGCCACTGACCTCCCACTTCGTGACCGTCGACGGATCGAGCTCTCGGTACCGCAGCGCGGCCTCAGCGGCTCCCGGTCGGGGTAGATGCCGATGAGGTGGGCCGGGTCGTCCGCAGTGGCGGCCCGAGCCTCGGCTGCCCGGCGCATGTGTCTATCGAAGGGCATCGCGTAAGGATCAGTGCGCGGCTCGATCTCGAGGTAAGGGGACTCGGGAGGGAGGGCCGCTGAGATCAGGATCGTCGGTCATGACGGATCACCTTGCTCGCGCGCTTCGAGTTTGAGTGCCCTGGGCTCGGCTTCGAGCAACTGATCGAGCGTCGCGGACCTGCACCGACGACAGGTCTCGGAGCTGTCGTAGATCGCAGCTCGGCCGCACCGGAAGCACCGTTCGAGGTGCACAGCCATCGGGTGCGAAGCCGGTGCGGTCGTGGCCACGATCGTACCGATCACATGCGCGACGATGATCCCGCGATGGTCGATGTCGATCAGGGTGGTCAAGTGCAGCAACAGCGCCAGATCCTGTGCAGCCTCGGCCACGATGCGCTCGGCCCCGTCTTCTGTTGTGGCAGTAGTCATTCGGCGCAGGATCGCCGTCAGCCCGCTCATCGCAGCGCCTCACGGCCGACGATGTGGCCGGACACGTCGGCCCACAATGGTCGCCGCAAAGGCAGCGATGTAGCGCCTGTTTCAGCCGCTCGACCGGCGGGGGTGTGCAGGTACTTGTACTGGCCCTCCCCGAGGCGATGACGGCCCATGTCGACCGTTGCGCGGACGACGTGGTCGGCGTCGTCGTACAGAGCTCGGAGGTCGTCGACTTCAGATGCGTTCAGTAGCCGCGGGAGAAGCGCACCGCCGTACTCGTTCACCTCGGCGGTGACGCTTCGCCAGTCGGCCGACTCGACACGCTGCGAGTATGCATCCCCCGCAGCCGCACCCGTGGCGCCGACGTTGCGATGTGCCCCGGCGTCAGCCCCGCGGTTGCCTCGGTTGTCCGCGGCTGTGGTCACGTTTCCTCCAGTGTCGACTACCGAGCGCCTCCTTCGCCCTCACCAGGCAGTCGCGACACCGGACCGAAACGTGAGATGAGGTTTGCACCAGCACGGCTCTCGGTGCCGACGAGCAGCCAGCCTGGGCGACAGTGCCTTTCACGCTCCGACGGTGCCCACGGTAGGTTCGTAGGGCGTGAAGAACTGATTCGCCGGTACGCCCTCGAGCGTCATCACCAGAGCGGGTACAGCCACGCCGTCGATCTGCTCTCGGATGATGTCGGCGTGCCCGGCGTGACGCGCGTACTCCTCGATGAGGTGAATGAGGTAGTAACGCAACCGGATTGGTTGCGGCTCCAATTGGCCGTACCAGGGTGCCGGCGGCGCAATCGCGTCGGCTCCCGGGTCGCTCGCCAGAATCAGTCCACGCAGTTGCACGCGTGTGCTGTCGAAGTCGCTGAGCAGATCGTCGACCGACTCGTCCTCGCCCACAACGAAACCGGCCAGATAGTCGGCGACGCCGTCCGCGTCGACCGTCGGCGTGACGTCCTCTCCGGAGAGCCGCTCGATTGCGCCACGCATGCCGTCGAGGGTGTGCTTGATCAAGCCGCCGATGGAAAGTTCGCTCCGACAGGGGGTTTCGCGCAGCTGTGCCTCCGTGAGGCCGAACGCCGCGGCGCGGATCGCGTCGAGCTGCTGATCAACATAGTTGGCGATACCGGTTACTTCATTGTCGCGCTGCGGTGAATACATCGAAAGGCTCCGATCAGAGGTGGTGTGAACTTCTGATCAGAGCCTCTCAGCGATTGCGGTCGGTTTCGGTCCGCAATGAAATAATGACTCTCAATTCCGAAGTGGTGTCAATGCCCGTCATCCGCGAAGTGGTGTCAATGCCCGTCATCCGCGAAGCGGTGTCAATGCTTCAGACAGCTTCACGATCTCGTCGAGCTGAGCCTTGACCACGGCGCTTTGCTGCTCGTTCGGCTCGAAGATGCCGTCGTCGGTCAGTTGCTTCTGCGGGAAGTTGATCTCGACGTTGCCCTTGGTCATGACGAGTCCGAGTGCTGACACGACGACAGGCAGTGCGACCTGTGCGCGTGTCCCCGCCGAGTTGCCGCCCCAGTTGACGAAGCCGACGGGTTTGCGGTCCCACTCGCTGTGCAGGTAGTCGAGTGCGTTCTTGATGGCGGGGGAGTAGCTGTAGTTGTACTCAGGAAAGACAAAGATGAACCCGTCCGCTGCCTCGACGCGTGCGCTCCACGCCTTGGTGTGGTCTTTCACGTAATTCTTGAGTCGCGGATGGTTAGGCTCGTCCATGAACGGAAGATTGAGCTCTGCGAGGTCGACGAAGTCGACGTCGTAACGGTCGTCGGCATCGGCTGCTGCCTTGACCCATTCGGCGATGGGGCCGCCGATCCGGCCTTCGCGGACACTTCCGAGAATGATCATCAGCCTGGTCATAGAAGTCTCTTCTCTGTTCGGATTCTCGAGCGGGGTCTGCGCCAACGATGGTAGTCAGCGCGCACACGTGGCAGTCAGCGGCGAGCCTGTCTCACGAAGCCGTACAGAGCGGCGCGGTACCCGCGTTCGTAGCTTTGGGTGATCTCGGGAATGTCGCCCGAAGCGAGCGCCGACGACGCGTGGTGACGCGCCCAGGTATCCGGCATGGTCGCGAGATACGTTGTCGCGTCGTCGAATCCGCGTTGGAACGCATCTTCGTCGATCGTGTCGTCGACGAGCGAGGGCTGACGCGTCGTCGGGGGCGTCGACACCGGGAACGCGACAATTCGGCCGCTGGTCATCTGGTGGCTCTCTTTTCTGCGAGGGTGCGGTACAGGGTGGCGCGACTGACGCCGAGCACGGCGGCAATCGTCGGGACGGAATCGCCGTTCTCGCGAAGGCGTCGCGCGAGCTCGACCTGCTCGTCGGTCAGCGCTCGTGGACGTCCAAGGTGTCCGGCTCGATGACGGTCGCCTGGGCTGCGCGCTCGACGCCCGAGGGCACTCATCTCGTCGTTGGCGACGGCGAGCGACGCGAGGACACCGACGAGTGTGGAGCCGCCGTCGTCGTGCGTGCTCAGGCCCTCGCGCAGGGCCTGTATCCCCACGTCGAGTTCGGTGAGCGTGCGGACGGTCGCCAGGACTTCGTCGGCGGAGCGCCCCAACCGGTCCATGCTGACGACGATGAGAAGGTCGCCCGGGCGGGCGTAGTCGAGGAGAGCATCGAAGCCGGGCCGTTGTGCCGCAACGACTCCCGCGAGGGTGTCGTCCGTGTAGATCCGACGCTGGGCGACGCCGTGGGAGACAAGGGTATCGACTTGCTCGTCGAGTGCCGGCGCCACCGCACTCGTACGCGCGTATCCGAGCAGCATGTGCTGCGCGGACGGAGGGGGCTGTGCCATGTCCAACAACGTATCGCAGAACTACCGACAAAATGAGATTTGGCGACGGCGTTTCGAGACACAGTTACCGATCCACGAGTTTCCCTCTAAACGAGCGAGACCAAGACAATAAGACGGATCGTCGAACTCCCGAACTGTCGGAGTTATGAGACAGTTGGGACAAGTTATGAGACGATGATCCGAGATATCTTCGCGATCGCATCCGGCTGGGCGTCGTCACGGCGTACTGTCCGCGAGCATGACGCGAACACATGTCCAGACCCCCGTCGTCACGACAACCGCCGGGCGTATTTCGGGTCGCAGATCCGATGGCGTGTCGGCCTTTCTCGGCCTTCCCTGCGCTGCTCCTCCTGTCGGGCCTGCGGCGTTCGACTCACCCCGGCCGGTCGACTCCTGGGACGGTGTGCGCACAGCCGTCGAGTACGGGCCGACGGCACCGCAGGTCCCGTACCCGGCGCCGATCGCCGCACTGCTCGACAACGTGATCGAACTCGGCGACGACTACCTCACTGTCAACGTGTGGACCCCGGATCAGAGTGCGGGCGGATTACCGGTCATGGTGTGGATTCACGGCGGTGCGTTCACCCGTGGTTCCAACCGGTTGGCCATCTACGCCGGGGATACGTTCGCCCGCGACGGTGTGGTCTGCGTCGGCCTCAATTATCGGCTCGGCACAGCGGGTTTCGCGTCGGTGAGCGGCGGCGTCGAGAACAGGGGATTGCGCGATCAGATCGCGGCCCTCGAGTGGGTGCACGCGAATATTGCGAGCTTCGGGGGCGACCCCGGCAACGTGACGATCTTCGGCGAATCGGCCGGAGCCATGAGCGTCGCGTCGCTACTGGCGTCGCCGCTTGCGCGCGGTCTGTTCCGGCGAGCGATCATGCAGAGCGGCAACGGTACAGCGGCCGCTGAGATCGACGATGCCCGTCTGGTCACCGGGCGGCTGTCGGAGATCCTCGGTGTCGACGCCGACGCACAGTCGTTTGCCGAGGTCGATCCCGTCGCGTTGCTCGCGGCCCAGTCGCAACTGGCACTCGAATGCATGGTGAACCCCGACCCCGCCCTGTGGGGTGAGTCGACGGTTGCCAAGGGGATGGGCATCATGAGCCAGTTCCCCGTCGTCGACGGTGACGTCCTCACCTCCGTGCCGCAGGAGGCGATCGCGTCGGGCGCCGGGGCCGATGTTCCGCTGCTGGCAGGCTGGAACGCCGACGAGTTCCGATTCTTCCTCGCGGCGTCGGGCGGAGCCGATGCGATCACAGAGCAGGCTGCCGCAGCGGTACTCGGTCGGCAGCCGAATGGCATCGACCAGCTCCGCGCCGGACTCGACGCCGGTGCCAGCCCAGGAGACGTGCTCGCGCAGGCACTCACCGTACGCGCATTCTCCGGCCCGACGACTACGCTCGCCGCGTCGCGTCCATCGGGCTCGACGCACCTCTACGAGTTCGGGTACCGGAGTCCGATCGCCGACATCAGGGCAGGTCACGCCGTCGAAATCCCGTTCGTCTTCGATCACCTCGACCAGGCGCACTCCCTCGTCGGCCCCGAGCCGGACCAGCAGGTCGCCGACGAGATGCATCGAGCGTGGGTCGACTTCGCGACGACGGGCGATCCGGGCTGGTCGTCGACCGGTACGGAATCAGACAATCGACGCCTTCGGCGATTCGGTTTCTGACCTGCGATAAGTCTTGGCTACGGTGTGTTCATGTCTGCGAGCACCACCGTCGATCAGCGACCGTCGCCGCTGGTACTCGGTTGGAAGCCGGTGCTCGCGGTCGGAGTACTCGCCGTCCTCGCGCTGATCTGGCATATCTTCGTGATCCCGATCGGCGCGCAGTTCAACGGGCTGTTCGACAACGCCACCGATCTGTACGTCTACCGAGCGGGTGGACGTGTCGTGCTCGATGGCCGACCACTCTACGAATTTCCGGTGTGGGGTCGTCTGAGCTTCACCTATCCGCCATTTTCTGCTGTGGTGTTCACCCTCTTCGCGCTGATGAGTGCGCTGGTGGCGAAGATCGTGTGGTGGGTGGCGATCTTCCTCGCGCTCGTGGCGACGGTATACCTCGGCATGCGCACGCTCGGCTACAAGGCAGACAGCAAACTCGCGATCTTCGGTGTGTGCGGAGCCATCTGTGTCACGGTGCTCGAACCAGTACGGACGACGATCTGGCTCGGCCAGATCAACGTCTTCTTGATGTTCATCATCCTGCTCGACCTCGTCTTTCTCGATCTGCTCCATCCGCGATCGAGGCTGCGTGGTCTCGGCGTCGGCATCGCGGCGGGGCTGAAGCTGACCCCCGCGTTCTTCGTCGTGTACCTGCTCGTGCTGCGTCGCTGGCGGGCCGCGGCGATGGCAGTCGTGGGGTTCGCCATCACCGTCGTGATCGGATACCTGGTCATCAGGGCCGACGCCCATCAGTACTGGACGACATACGTGACCGGCGAGTCACGTATCGGACGCGTGGATTCACCGGCGAACCAGTCGGTGAATGGGTTCATCGCGCAGATGCTCGCGTATTTCGATGTTCGACGGTTCTCCGAGCCCGCACCGGTCGGGCCGCTGTTCTCGCCGCCCGACTGGATGTGGATGCCCGTGGCGCTCGTCGCGGCGATTCTCGGGCTCTGGGCAGCGGTCGTGTCCTACCGGCGCGGACGCCGCCTGCTGTCGGTGACCACCGCGGGAATGACCGCGGCGACGGTGTCACCGTTCTCGTGGGGTCATCACTGGGTGTGGGTGGTACCGCTGCTGGTCGTCGCCTTCGACTTCGCGTACCGGGGCAGCATCCGCGGACGTAGGTACTGGTGGCGGTGGTTGGCCCCGCTGACGGTCGGCGCGCTGTCGTTTTCGTACTGGTGGAACTACTGGGGCAGCGGAAGCCACTACGGAGCCGATCACATCATTGCGGTCGGGCTGTTCATGATGCCGCGATATCCCGATCCGGGAGTGTTCGATCGCATCACGGTCATCCTCTACTCCGGGTGTTATCCACTGATCCTGTTGCTCACGATCATCGTCACGCTGGCAGCCGAGTTTCGACAGCGTCGCGCCGACGCGCGTGGGGAGGTGACGCAGCCGGATACGTACCCTGGACACATCGAGTCGTCCGGTGCCGTCAGCCCCACGGCGTCGGAGACAGCAAACGCGGAGAGTGGAGTACTGCGTGCCGACGTGGCAACGAATACGCATCTGGAGTCGTCAACGCAGATTCGTCATCCGGCGTGACGCGCGTCTGAACCTCACCTATCGGATCATTGTCGGCGTCGTCGGTGCGCTGGTGCTCGCGGGCGGCATCGTCGCCATTCCGTATCCCGGCCCCGGCTGGTTGATCGTGTTCTTGGGACTCGGCATCCTCGCGTCGGAATTCTCGTGGGCTCAACGGCTACTGCGCTTCGCGCGAAGCAAATACGACGCCTGGCTCGATTGGATGAAGAAACGTCACTGGTCTGTGCAGGGGGCTTTCGGCATCGTCACCTGCGTCGTCGTACTCGCCTCCCTGTGGGTCCTGGGTGTGCTGGGAACTGCCGCGAACTGGGTGAACCTCGACGCTTCGTGGCTCACGAGCCCGATCCTGTAGGACATCCCGGCCGCGGTGGTGGCCGACGGGGCGCCCGCAGATACGATCGACGTGCACGAACACCGATACTCACAGGCGGGCACGACGCCCGCCTCGCATCAAGGAGCAGCGAAGTGCCCGACAACGCAATGGTGACCAGCCCAGCCACGATCCGTGTGCCGGCCGGGACCACCGCGGGCACGGCGCTGCGCGAGCACGAACTGCCCAACAAGGGACCCGAGGCCGTCGTCGTCGTTCGTGATGCCGCAGGCCAACTGCGCGATCTCTCCTGGGCTCCCGATCTCGACACTGACGTCGAACCGGTTGCCGCGAACACCGAGGCGGGCCGGAGCGTGATCAGGCATTCGACGGCGCACGTGCTCGCACAGGCCGTGCAGGATCTCTTTCCCGAGGCAAAGCTCGGGATCGGGCCGCCGATCAAGGACGGCTTCTACTACGACTTCGACGTCGCAGAGCCCTTCACCCCCGAAGATCTCACCGCGCTCGAGAAGAAGATGAAGCAGATCATCAAGTCGGGTCAGAAGTTTTCGCGACGGGTCTACGCGTCGAAGGACGAGGCCCGGGTGCAGCTCGCCAAGGAGCCGTACAAGCTCGAGTTGATCGACGACAAGGGCGCGGCCGACGACAGCGAGGTCATGGAGGTCGGCGGGGCTGAACTCACCGCGTACGACAACCTGAATCCCCGCACCGGCGAGGTGATCTGGTGCGATCTGTGCCGTGGTCCGCACGTCCCGACCACCAAGTACATCTCCGCGTTCAAGCTCACCAGGAGTTCGGCTGCCTACTGGCGCGGCGATCAGGACAACGCCGACCTTCAGCGCATCTACGGCACCGCATGGGAGTCGTCGGAAGCTCAGGACACCTACCTCGAGATGCTCGCGGAGGCCGAGAAGCGCGACCATCGACGACTGGGTGCAGAGCTCGACCTGTTCAGCTTCCCCGACGAGATCGGTTCGGGCCTACCGGTGTTCCATCCGAAGGGCGGCATCATCCGCACCGAGATGGAGGACTACTCGCGCAAGCGTCACATCGCTGCCGGATATCAGTTCGTCAACACGCCGCACATCACCAAGAGCAACCTGTTCGAGGTGTCGGGACACCTCGATTGGTACGCCGACGGCATGTACCCGCCTATGCAGCTCGACGCCGAGTTCAACGACGACGGCTCGGTGCGCAAGCCGGCTCAGGACTACTACCTGAAGCCGATGAACTGTCCGATGCACAACCTGATCTTCGACGCGCGTGGACGCTCGTATCGAGAACTTCCGTTGCGCCTCTTCGAGTTCGGCACCGTCTACCGCTACGAGAAGTCGGGCGTGATCCACGGGCTGACCCGCGCACGGGGGTTCACTCAGGACGACGCACACATCTACTGCACCCGCGAGCAGATGCGTGACGAACTGCGCTCGCTGCTGACCTTCGTCCTCGATCTGCTTCGCGATTACGGTCTCGATGATTTCTATCTGGAGTTGTCGACGCGGGATCCCAAGAAGTCCGTCGGCGACGACGAGACCTGGGAGATCGCGACCAACACGCTCGCCGAGGTTGCGGGCGAGTCCGGACTCGACCTCGTACCCGATCCCGGTGGCGCCGCGTTCTACGGACCCAAGATCTCCGTCCAGGTCAAGGACGCGCTGGGCCGCACCTGGCAGATGTCGACCATTCAGCTCGACTTCAACCTGCCGGAACGCTTCAACCTCGAGTACACCGGCTCCGACGGCGCCAAGCATCGCCCCGTCATGATCCACCGCGCTCTGTTCGGTTCGATCGAGCGGTTCTTCGGCGTGCTCACCGAGCACTACGCGGGCGCCTTCCCGGCATGGCTGTCGCCGGTGCAGGTCGTCGGCATCCCTGTTGCCGAGGCGTTCGTCGACCACCTTCAGAGCGTCATGGATCAGTTGAAGGCCAAGGCAATTCGCGCCGAGGTCGACTACTCCGACGACCGCATGCAGAAGAAGATCCGCACGCATACCACCGGCAAGGTGCCGTTCATGCTTCTCGCAGGCGAGCGTGACGTCGAGGCGGGTGCGGTGAGCTTCCGATTCCGAGACGGCACTCAGGTCAACGGCGTTCCCGTCGCCGACGCGGTCAGAATCATCGACGAGTGGATTTCCGCCCGTCGCAACGAGTCTCCGACCAAGGAGCTGATCGAAGGTGCAGGAGATGCCTGACGCCGACGACGAGTCGAGCGGTGGGGCCCCGACCGGTGCTCACGCCGGTGAGATCCGCGATTGCGGTACCGGCGATCCCGATCGGCTACAGCGGCTGTGGAGTCCGCACCGGATGACCTACATCACGGCCGACCCGCCGGTCGTGAAGAAGGCAGCCGACGGCTCGGACCTCACCGGGCACCCCTTCCTCGACATCCCGACGATGACTGACGAGGACGGGTTGATCGTGGCGCGTGGAGAGCACGTCTACGCGGTGCTCAACCTGTACCCGTACAACCCCGGCCACACGATGATCGTGCCGTATCGGCAGGTCGCAGACCTCGAAGCGCTGACCGCAGGCGAGGCCGACGAGTTGATGGGGTTCACGCAGCGCATGATCCGCACGATCAAGGCGGTGTCGAATCCGAACGCGTTCAACGTGGGTCTGAATCTCGGTTACGCCGCAGGCGGCTCGTTGTCGGAGCACATCCACCAGCACATCGTGCCGCGGTGGGTGGGCGACGCGAACTTCATCACGGTTGTCGGCGAGACAAAAGTCATGCCACAGTTGCTGCGCGATACCCGTGCGCTGCTGTCGGACGCGTGGAAGCAGCTCGACGCCCCATGAGCGCGCGACCGCACCGCATGAGCAGTGCAGGTACAGGACTGAACGGTCGGGAAGGAGCGGTGCGGTGCTGAGCATTCGAGGCCGGGCGTCGGTGTCGAAGGTGACGTTGCCGCTCGGACGTGCGTTGCTGCGCACCGGGCTGACTCCTGACGCCATGACCGTGATCGGCACCGTGGCGACTGTCGCGGCGGCGGTGACGCTGTTCCCGATGGGCCACCTCTTCTGGGGCACGATGGTCATCTGGCTGTTCGTGATGTTCGACATGCTCGATGGCGCGATGGCGCGAGCCCGCGGTGGCGGAACCCGATTCGGTGCGGTGCTCGACGCCACCTGCGACCGCATCGCCGACGGCGCGATCTTCGCGGGTCTCGCGTGGTGGTGCGCGTGGACGCAGCCGCACCAGTGGCTGTTCGTCGCCACGATGATCTGTCTGGTGACCTCGCAGGTCATCTCGTATGCCAAGGCACGCGCCGAGGCGTCGGGTCTGTATGGCGACGGCGGTCTCATCGAGCGCCCGGACCGGCTGATCATCGTTCTGGTGGGAGCGGGCTTCACCGGTCTCGGACTGTGGTGGGCGATTCACGTCGCCATGTGGCTTCTCGCGATCGGGAGCGTGATCACCGTCGGACAGCGCATGTGGTCGATTTCCCGGTCACCGGGTGCCCGAGACCTGATCCCACTGGCGTCGAGTTCGACCGACACTGACACCGGGACCGATGCTGAAGCCGCGACCGACCCCGACACCGAGACCCAGGCCGGGCCCGACGCAGGCACCGGAAGCCGGTGAGCCGCCTCGGCGGGTACGTCTCCGACCTGGGCTACCGGGCCGGATGGGCCGGTGTGCGTCTGCTTCCGGACAGTTGGGGCAGAACCGTTTTCGAGGGCGCGGGCGCGATGGTCGGTCGCCGCAACGGCGGCCCGCAGCAGTTGCGACGCAATCTTGCCCGCGTGATCGGAGCCACGCGGCCGCAGGACGTGCCGGACGAACTCGTCGCCGACGCGATGCGCTCGTATGCCAGGTACTGGTACGAAGCCTTTCGCCTGCCCGCCATGGGACTGGCGAACGCCGCGGCGTCGGTGCACATCGCCGACGACGATGTCGCCCGCTTCGAGGCCGAGATCGCGAAGGGCAAGGGGCTCATCTTCGCGTTGCCGCACAGCGGCAACTGGGACATGGCCGGGGTGTGGCTGATCAATCGCGGTCATCGATTCTCGACAGTGGCCGAACGACTCGAACCGGAGTCGCTGTTCGATCAATTCGTCGCGTATCGCGAGAGCCTCGGGTTCGAGATCTTTCCGCTCACCGGTGGGGAACAGCCTCCGTTCGCGCGTCTCGCCGACAGACTTCGCGAAGGGTCGGTGGTATGTCTGCTCGCAGAACGCGACCTGACCCGCCACGGCGTTCCGGTGCAGTTCTTCGGTGAGCCGACCCGCATGCCCGCCGGGCCTGCGCGCCTCGCTATCGAGACGGGCGCAGCGCTCATGCCCGTACACCACTTCTTCCTCCCGGACGGGAGGTCGCAAATCCTGGTCGGAGAGTCGGCCGACGTGTCGGGCGGCGTCGAGCAAGCCACCCAGGCGGTGGCCGACGCCTTCGCCACGAACATCGCGGCACATCCCGCGGACTGGCACATGTTGCAGCCGCTCTGGGAATCCGACTGGTCGGCGGAGCGTCGTGCGCGAATCGAGAGCACCGGATGAAGATCGGAATGGTCTGTCCGTACTCGTTCGACGTTCCGGGCGGCGTGCAGGCACATGTGGTCGAGCTCGCCGAGGTGTTCATCGACCGTGGCCATACCGTGAGCGTCCTCGCGCCAGCCGCCGACGAGACGGTGCTGCCGGACTACGTGGTGTCGGCGGGTCCCGCGGTGGCCCTGCCCTACAACGGGTCGGTGTCTCGCGTCTGCTTCAGCCCACACGGCTACCTGACGCTTCGCCGCTGGATCGCCGACAACGAGTTCGACGTCGAGGTGTGAAACGTCGTGACTATCGGCCCCAACGCGACCATCAACGCCAGCATCGACAGACTCGGCGAATTGGGTTCGTGGACGTGCAAGACGTCGAACTCGTTGTCGGCGATCCAGCGGCGAAGCGTCAGGTAGCCGTGTGGGCTGAAGCAGACGCGAGACACCG